>JAHWKJ010000758.1 GCA_019347905.1 Planctomycetota bacterium | reverse complement strand
CCCACACCACGCCCGCGACCGCCGAAATGAGGAGCACCGCGACCGGCAGGATGCTTGCGGCCACCGCCACCCACCACCAGCGCGGCGTGTAGATCCGCGTGATGATGAACTGACGCCGCAGGAACTCCCACGCACTCTTCCACGTAAACTCCACCGGCGAGGGGACGAGGCAGCGCGGCTCGTACAGCACGCGAATGCCGTTTGCCGCAGCCAGCCGGCTGACGGCAAGGTCGTCGCTGAGCGCGCCCTGCCATGCCTGAGGCAGTCCCATGCGCTCGAAGGCTTGCAGGCGCACGGCCCACGACCCGCCCCACACCAGCGACAGCTCGCCGGGACCGGCGATGCCGGCCAGCCGGTTGGCCGTCGCCGCGAGCACGACGTTCGGCCACGTCGGCCGCTCGGGTGTCATCCAGCGATAGCCGCTGACCAGCGGCCGCGTCGGACACGTGCGGGCCACCAGGCTCACGAGCCAGTCGGATTCCGGCCGGGCGTCGGAATCGGCAAAGGCAAAGACCTCGCAGCCCGAGTGGCGCGCCGCGGACGTGGCCACCATCAGGTTGTGCACCTTCTGCCCGCAGCCATGCGCGAGTCCCGCGACCACCAGTCGGCTGGGCACGATCGAGAACCGCGAGCGCACGCCCTCGATCGCCGCGACGGCCGGGTCGTCGGCCGACTCGACCACGAAGCACAACTCGCAGCCCCCGGCATAATCCTGCCGGAAGAAGGCCTCCAGGTTCTCCTCCAGCCCCAACTCGCGCCCCTTGCAGGGCACGAAGAGCATCACGCGCGGCAGCCGCGTCGCGTCGAGCTGCGCCCGCATCCGCCGGCGGTGAAAGCGGCGATGCTCCACGGCTTGAAAGACCGTCAGCGCCCCTTGCACGAGCGCAACGGCGGCGACGACGGCCCAGGCGATGAACAGCGGGGATGCGATGCTCAGCGTTTCCGTCCTCATCACGCCGACCGCAGAAGACGTGTCGCAGCAATAGCCCGAAGCGCAAGCGAGGAGTCAAACTCCCCTTTCTCGCGCTTCGGGCTTGCCGGGTATCGCTGAAGCAGTTCTGCAGACGCGCGAAATACGCGCTCGACCGACAAGTCGCGCATGCAGCGGTGGTGCTCCAGCGGACAGGCGCGCTGCTGGCACGGACCGCAATCCACGGCGACCTGCAAATGCACGGCCTTCGCGTAATACGTCTCGCTCCACGCGATGTGCGTCGGACCGAACAGCGTCACCACCGGCACGTCGAACGCCGCCGCAAAATGTCGCGGGCCGGAATCGGTCGTCACCAGCAGGCTCGCCCGCCGGATCGCGGCCTTCGTCAGGCCCAGCCGCGGCGGTTCGTCGGCGAGACTCACCACCGCCGGATGATTCGCGCTCAGTGCGATCCGCCGGGCCTCGTCGCGCTCGCCCGGACCGCACAACACGAGCACCGTCTGGCCGCATTCGACGGCCATGCGGCGGGCCAGCGTGGCGAACGACGCCACGGGCCAGTGCTTCGCCGCTCCGTACGCGCCGCCCGGATTAAGGCAGACGACGTCGCGAAGAGGCAAGCTTTTGTCCACACGCGACCAGAAGCGATCGAGCGCGGCCTCGTCCTCCGGCAGCGTCGCGGCGAGCATCCGCCGGTCGGGATTCTCGCAGCCGAGGTGCGCCGCCAGCCGCAGGTATTCGTCGATCACGGGGTGCGGAATCCGCCGCGACTTCGGCCGCAGGCGATCGGTCAGCAGGATGCCGCGGCCGCCAGTGGCGAAGCCCACGCGGCGCTTCGCCCCGGAGAGCCAAGCCATCCACGCCGAGCGCAGCGAGTTGGGATACAGCACCGCCATGTCCAGCCGCTCCCGCCGCAGGCGAGCGGCAATTCGCGGACCTCGCTCGCCAGAGCACCGGCTGCGCGGATCCCATACAACGAGGCGATCGAGCAGATCAAGCCCGGCGACCACATCGGCCACATACGGCCGCACGACGCCCACCATCTCGGCCGACGGATACCGCTCCCGCAAAGCGCGGAGCGCCGGAGTCGCCATCACGGCGTCCCCGATCCAGTTCGGCAGGAAGTGGGCGATCTTCATTGTTGGGTTTGCCACGTTTAGCCGCAATACCGTTCAATTAGCTGTAACTCGTGGACTCGCCGTGGTTTTGGGTG
>JAHWKJ010000757.1 GCA_019347905.1 Planctomycetota bacterium | reverse complement strand
CCCCCTTGGTTGACCGGCGAGAGCCCCGGCAAGGCGCCGGAGATGGCCGTCACCAGCGCGTCGGCGACCGCGTTTTGCGAATCGCCCGTCGTATACATGACGGCGACGTTGTTGGCATTGGCCAACGTCGTATCGCTGTCGAACTCGAAGGTGGTCGGCGTGCCGCCGATGTCGATGACGAACGTGTCCCCCTCGGTAATCATCGAGCCGCCCGTGGCGGGGACGAAGATCGAGAGCGGTCCGGGCAGTTGCAAAGTGGTGCTCGGCGCCACGCCCGGCTGCCCGGTGACGAGGAGGCTGGGGCTGGTGGAAATGTCGAGCGTCTGGCCCGGCAGTCCGCCGATCTGCACGCGGCCGTCCTGCAAGTTCGCCGGAATGGCAATGCCGTCGGTGGGATCGGGGTCGAGGTTCAGCCCCGCGGCGTTCAGGGCCGCGATGATCTTGTCGGCCACGGCGCTCCGCGTGTCGGCGCCGTCGAGGATGATCGGCCGGTTGTCGGCCGTTCCGTCGCCGTCCGCGTCGGTTAACTGCCCGTCGGTATCGAACTCAAAGGTGAACGGCGTGCCGCCCGTGGTAATGGTGAACGTCTCGCCGTCGCCGATAATGGGATGGCGGCCGCGGGTGAAGTTGGCGACCGTCGAGTTGAGCGACTGGTCGAAGGGAAGACCGAGGAAGATGTCGGCGCCGGCGACCTTCTGGGGCACGCCGATGCCGGCCCCCTGAAGCGCCGTGAGAATCTTGTCGGCCAGCGTATCGCGGGTGTCCCCGTTCACATTGACCGGAATGACGATATTGTCGGGTTGGCCGTCGCCGTCGGCATCCTGGGCGACGCCGTCGGTGTCGAACTCGAACCGCGCCACGACGCTGCCGTCGGTGAGCGAGGTGACCGTGAAGGTGCGACCGTCGAGCGTCGCCGCGGGGGCGGGCGTCCGAATGTGCAGCGGCTCGGGAAGCTGCAGGATGAAGCCGGTTTCCAGCTCGAACACCACCGAGGCCCCGGCGGCGTCGGTGAGCGTGATCCGGTCGGCGTCGGCGAAGGCGGCGCCGCTGGGGATCGTCGCCACGAAGCGATCTTCGTTGTTCAGCCGCACCACGTACACCCGGTCGTTCTGCCACAGCCCCGCCAGGGGCGTGAGTGTGATGGTCTTGCTGGTGCGGTTGTAGTCGAACTTGTAGTCGATCTTCTCCGTCAGCGGCCGGCCGTCCTCGAACACGGTGACGGCCGGATGAATTTCGACGCCGTTCTCGATAACCGTGTGCTCCACGGTTTCGTCGTCGATTCCGATGCCGGGGAAGGGATCGGCGGCCTCGAAGCCGTCGGTCAACTGGATCTCGAAGGTGGGGAACACGCCGCTGGTGAGCTGCACCACGGAGCGGGCGCCGTCGATATCGTTCCCGTCGGGATCGTTGTCCTGCGGGATCACGAGGTCCGCGGCGGGACCGACGAAGTCGGCCCGATCCACGGCGCCGCGATCCTTGAACACGTTGCCGCCCACACCCTCGGGGGTGGCCACATCGGGATCGTCCACGCGCAAGATGCCGTTCACATCGCGGTCCGGCGCGAGGATCGGCGAGGGGGGAATGCCGACGGCGCCCTTGATCGAAGCGAATTGGTCGCGCTCGATGAGCGAGTCCACGGCGCTGTCGATAAGGATCGACTGCGAGGAGGGCGTAAAGACGTTGTCGGCCGCGTCTACGAATAGGCGCTCGAACCCATTCCGCAGCAGGTTGAAGTCGTCGTTGACATTGCCGACGTTGGAGTCGCCGCCGCCGATGTAGCTCAAGACGCGGCCGCCGGCCGGATTGCCGTTGCTCTGGAAGATCGAGGCGCCGATGATCGTGTTTTGCACGTCAGGCGTCTCATCCCGGAGGCCGGCCTGGAGATTGATCAGGAGGTTGTTGAGCAGGGTGGGCGTCGCCTGCTCGGAGACGAACACGCCGGTTTCCGGAATCATCTGGTCGGCGTTCGAGTCGCCGGTGGGGGAGGGCGTAATTAAAGATCGCAGCAGCCCCGAGGAAGAGCTGATGCGCGCGGCGTTCTCGATCACCACGTGCAGCTCGGTCGTGCCGCTGCTCGGGTTGCTGACCCGCGTGTTGTGGCCGTAGCCCAGCCCCGAGACCATGCCTGCCGCGAGCGCCATC
>JAHWKJ010000243.1 GCA_019347905.1 Planctomycetota bacterium | reverse complement strand
CGGAAACCCTCGCTCGCGGCGAATACTAACCCGAAGCGCGAGCGAGGCACGGGGGAAACACGTTCTCCCTCGCTCGCGCTTCGGGTTGGTGTGTTTTCCGACAAAGCCGTATGCGCGTGGCGGGAACGCGGGTACAATCTGCTCCCGAATCGACGCTGTCCGCAGGTGTGCGCTCCAGGAGATGCGATGCCCGAATACTCCAATTACCAGAAGAAGGTCATTCAGCGGTACTACGACAACCGCGAGGAGATCGACGCGCAGCGGCTGGCGGAGCTGGTGACGAGCCTGTACCTGGCCCAGGGCAAGAAACGCGCGAAGCTGTGGCAGTCGGCCGAGGAGCTGATGCGGCGGCTGAAGGTGCCTGAAAGCCGCGTGGAGCACGTCGTCGCGACGGGCGATGCGGCGATGCTCGCCGAAGTCGTCAACGACCTGCAGGCGGGACGGCTGTAGCGCGGGCCCGTAGCGTGGATTTCAATCCACGCGAGCCGCTTCATTCGCTGAAATCGCTGCCGCGTGGGTTGAAACCCACGCTACGGGGGCGGTGGTTGTAACCCGTGGGCTTCGATGCGCTTCAGGCATTGCGGCCGACGTGGGGGAACGGTGCCGCCACCGGCTCGTCGTCGTTGGGACGCTCGTCTGCGCCGTGGACGCCGGCGGGCTCGACCCGCAGCTCCAACGCGATGGGAAGGGGTTGAGCCGCCCCGGCCGCTGTTCGATCCGCACGGCGGGCGGCGATGGCGACGTACATCACCGCGATCGCCAGCGCCGTCACCGCTGAGGTGTAGAACATCTGCGGGAAACAACAGCGCATGCCCGAAGCCACTGGCGACGGCGGGCAGCAGAAACTGCCACTCCGCCTGCACAAAGGGCAGCATCGCGTGGCCGGCGGCATGCCCCGCCAGCCCCAGCAGAATCATGCGATTCTGGCCCATGGTGCGGCTCCAGCGCGACGATGACACGCGAAAGATGAACGCGGAGACGGCATACCCGGTAAAGAAAGTTCCCAGCCCCGTTCGCAGGCCCAGATGCGTGGCGAAGCGCGTGAGGAACACCGTCGTCACGGCCATGCTCACACCCATCATCACCGCCACCAGCACGACCGGCCCCGGCCAGTAGCGGAACAGCAGCCGGTGGGCGGGCGGCGTGTGCCGCGGCCGCACGTGCCCCTCCCCGCGCGTGATCGCCGCCACCAGCACCAGGTACACCAGGCCCAGTGCGGCGGTCGCGCCGAATAAGGCCAGGTACCTCGTCGGCCCCTGCGGCGAGAGGCCGAAGATCACATCGCCAAGCTGCGTGCCCAGGATCATTCCCAGGAAGCCGCTGCTGCCGAGGTTGCCGATGATTTCGGTGCGGCGTTCGGGGGGCACGCGGTTCTGAATGTGCACGATCGAGCACGAGAACATGGCCGCCACGCTGACGGCGAACGCAATGCGAGAGGCGTACATCACCTCCCCCAGCGCCGCCGACGTTGGCAGCCAGCCGCCCGCGATGGCCAGAAAGCCGCCGCAGGAAAGCAGAAAGACGAGGCTGCCGGCCGACCACATCAGCCGTGTGCCGTAGCGGTCGATGCCCTGTCCGATGACGAGCCGCGCGGCGAGCGCTCCGAAGACGCCGGCGCTGACGATCGTGCCGGCGATGCGTTCGCTTCCACCGAGCCAGGCGACGAATTCGGCGAAGCGAAACGTGAGGGCGTTGGCCGTCACCAGCGCGGCATTGGCCGCGTAGGCCAGCCAGAAGACGCGGTTGTAGATGCTGCCATTGGCGGCCGGCAGCCGTGGGGCTTCGCCGAAATGGGCGGCGGCACGGCCGTTTCCGTGCGGACGGCCCTCCGGGACTGCGCGCAGAGGCTCGCCGCCGCGCGCACAGCCGCACGGTGGAGGCGCTGCCGCCTCGCGGTTGGTGGAGGTTGAACTTCCCGCCATGCGGGTGGGTGAATTTCGTGGTGGGTTGTCGGGCGGGGCCGCGGTCGCCGTCGTTCCGCGCTCGCAATTCCAGGGGGAAGTCGCGCTCCTCTGGCGAGTCGCGGCTAAACGTCGAGGCCGTGTGGTAGGACATGCATCATAGAGACGAGGTTCGGAGGAGAAAAGTCGTGGGATGGGTCGAGGATCGAGGCTCGAGAATCGAGGGCTGGAAGTCAGCTTCGGGAGAGCGGGCGTCACGGCTGTCGCGGGGGCGCATCGGGCGTTTAGAATGGAAGAGATTGGCCCGCGTCCCGCATTCCTTCAGGTTCGGCTCGCGTCCCGTTGGGACGCGGCTAAACGATTTCACACGACCCGCGACGTTTCCGTGCCGCAGCCGCAGCCGCGACCCTTCAGCTTCATTCGCAACTTTGGCCGCACCAGCGAGATCATTACGGTGCTGGTGCGCTACGGGTTCGGCGATCTGCTCGATCGCCTGCACCTGCAGCGTTACATCCGCTGGGGGCGGAAGCTGATGTTCTGGAAGCGGAGCGGCCCCACGCCCCTGCGGACGCGGGGCGAGCGGGTTCGCCTCGCTTTGGAGAGCCTGGGCGCGACGTTCATCAAGTTCGGCCAGGTGATGAGCACGCGGCCGGACCTCGTTCCCGCCGATATCGTCAGCGAGCTGGCCCGGCTGCAGGAAGAGTGCCCGGCGTTCGAGTCCGATGCCGCCGTCGCTACGCTGCGCGACGAGCTGGGGGCGCCCGTCGAGACGCTGTTCGCCCAGTTCGACCAGATTCCGATCGCGGCCGGCTCGCTGGCCCAGGTGCACCGGGCCGTGCACCACGACGGCACGCAGCTCGCCGTGAAAATCCGCCGCCCCGGCGTCGTCCGCGAGATCGAGCGCGACCTGCAACTGATGTTCGAGCTGGCGCTCCTCATCGAGCGGCGGATCCCCGAGGCCGCCACTTTCGATCCCGTGGGGCTGGTGAACCAGTTCGCGCGGACGATCCGCCGCGAGCTGCGGTTTTCGCGCGAGGGCCGCACGATCGAGGAATTCGACCGGCTGTTCCGCAATGACGCGACGCTGGCCGTCCCGCGCGTGTACTCCGAGCTGACCAGCGAAGCCGTGCTGACGATGGAATACATCGACGGCTACCGCGTCGACGACGGCGAGGCGATGGCGGCCTCGGGCATTTCGCTGAAGCACGTGGCCGCCAACGGCGCCCGCATCTTTATGAAGCAATCGTTCGAGCTGGGTTTATTCCACGGCGACCCGCATCCGGGGAACATCCGCATCATGGCGGACGGCTCCATCTGCCTGCTCGATTACGGAATGGTGGGACTGCTGGATGACGACACGCGCGAGCGGATGGTGGACCTGCTCCTGGCGATCAGCCGCCGCGACGTGCATTCGGCGGTTGAGCTGATCCAGGTGCTGGGGCGGCCGGCGGAAGTGATCGATGCGCCGCTGTTGCGGGCGGAAATCCGCGATTTTGTAGACAACTACTACGGTGTGTCGCTGGAGCGGGTGCAGGTCGGCAGCATGCTGTCGGATTTCGTGGCCATTCTCGCGCGGCATTCGATCCGCTGTCCGCCAGACCTGATGCTGCTCGTGCGGGCCCTGGTGACGCTGGAGGGCGTGGGCCGCGACCTCGATCCCGGCTTCAACCTCGCCGAGCACCTGGCGCCGTACGTGGCGAATGTCGTCCGCGACCGCTACAACCCGCGGCGGGTGGCGAACCGATTGTACGGCGAGGCCCGCACGTTTTTGAAAGTCGCGCACGATCTGCCGCTGCACTTCGGCCGGGCGCTGGAGAAGCTCAGCCGCGACGAGATCAAGGTGCAGCTCGAGCACCGGCGGCTGGATCATCTGATCAACGATCTCGACCGGTCGAGCAACCGCATCGTGGTGGGGCTGGTGGTTTCGGCGCTGCTGGTGTCGTCGGCGCTCATTCTGCGGCGGGGCAGCGAGCACTTCGGGCTGGCTCTGCTGGTGTTCGTGCCGTCGGTGGTGCTGGGCCTGTGGCTCGTCTACGGCATCTTCCGCAGCGGCCGGCTGTAACGTTTAGCCGCGTCCCAGCGGGACGCGCGGCCCGTTGGGCCGCGGCTAAACGAATCGCGGCTACACGGCGCGCTTCTGCTTCGCGGGGCCTTCGGGCGGCTTTTGCGGGACGCGGCGTTCGAGGCGCGAGATTGGCTCGCGGGCAAGCGCTTCGGCCGAGATCAGTTGCACCACGTTCTGCGCCAGGTGGTCCATCTCCATCACCAGCGCGTCGACGCGGCCGGCGAGGTACATGTAGAGGATCAACGCAGGGATCGCGATCGCCAGGCCCGCCGCGGTGGTCAACAGGGCCACCGAGATGCCGCCGGCCAATTCGTTGGCCTTGCCCATGGCGTTGCTGGAGGCGATGTCATTGAAGGCCATGATCATGCCCACGACCGTGCCGAACAGGCCGATCAAGGGCGTGATGGCCGCCACGCCATTGAGCACGCGCAGGTGCTTTCTGAGCTGGCTGACCTGGCGTTCGCCGCCGTCGATGATCGCCTGCTCGACTTCGACGCTGGGCTTGCCCCACTTGCGGACGCCGTGGGCGAAGACCTGTGCCACCGGGCTGCCGTTCTCTTCGCAGAGCCTGAGCGCCGTGGGCGCATCGAGCTTCGATTGCTCCAGGTGCTGCAGGAACCGCTCGACGAACGGCCGCGGAATCACCCGCCCGCGCCGGAGCACCACGATCCGCTCGATGCCGAACCACAGCGCGATGAACGACGCGACGACGAACGGCAGAACAAAGTACCAGTCGAGCCGCTCCAGCACCTCGGCCGGCGTGCTGGGGATGGCCGTTCTGCGGGCGGGCCGCGGTGCATTGGCCGGGGGTGTTTCCGCGGCAGGCGCTGCGGACTCGGCCGGCGGCTCGGCGTTCGTCTGCGCCTGAACCAGCCGCGGCAGCGCGACACCCGCGGCCAACATAGCGAGGAAGCCGAGGGCGAGCAGCCACAGGCCTAACCGGGAGCGGCTGGTGCCGTGGTGCCGCAGAGGACGACGCGGATGAGAGGGAGCCGATCCGTGCATGGACCGCAGGTTCCGTAAGTAAAACTCTTCAGCCATCAGCCGGCGGAGGCTTTCTCGCGGGCGAGCTTCAGCCGCTCGCCAGCCTTGGCGGCCAGGTCGCTGTTGGGGAACTTGTTGAGCAATTCCTGGTAGGCGTCGGCGGCGTTCCGCCACTGGCCGAGCTTCTCATCGCACACGGCGGCCTGGAACAGGGCCGGCGCCTGCCATTCGGGATGCTCGGTGTGCAGGTGATAGACCTTCAGATAGTCGCGCTGGGCGAGGTCGTACTTCTGCTGGTTCCACCACGTCTCGGCGATCATCAGCCGGGCCTTGGCGGCGGTCTCGGTGCCGCGGGACGCGTCGTCGTCGAGCGTTTTCTGAAAGGCCGCCCGCGCCTCGGCGAACTTCGCCTGGTTCTTGTAACTGCGGCCCAAGACTTCGTAGCCCTCGTGCAGCATGGGGGATTTGGGATCGAGCGCGGCCAGTTCCTCCACCGTCGGCGGCACGGCCGCATACTGCTTGAGCTGCACCAGCGTCTCGGCCAGCAGCACGAACACCTTGGCAAACCACGGCTCGGCGCGCACCGCGGCGTCAGCCTTCTGCGCCTTCAATTCTTCCAGCGTGCGGCGGGCCGCTTCGTACTTCTTCTGCCACAGGTCGGCTTCCGCGAGCCGGTACAGGGCCTCCCAGCGGTGCTTCGAGTTGGGAAAAGCGTTACGAAGATTCTCGGCGGCGGTCCGGAGCTCGTCCCACGCCTTTTGCTCCGAGGCGATCTGCATCAGTTGGAACAGCGAACGTTCTTTGACAGCGTCGTCCGACTTCTCCGCAGTCACGAGCGCGCGAAAGGCCTGCTTCGCCTCGTCGAACTTGCCGTTCACGAACTGGCTTTCCGCCAGGCTCATGCGGGCGTTGTCGGCCAGATCGCTCTCGGGCGCTTCGCGGACGAGGCGGGCGAACACCTGGTCCGACCGCTCGTAATTGCCGGACTCGAGGTTCATGAGCGCCCATTCGTCGAGCAGCTTGTCGACGCTGGCCGGTTGGGGAAACTTCTCGAGCAGCCGCGAGTAGGCGGCATCGGCGGCCTGCACGTCTTTGCGGGTGGCGTTAACTCGAGCCGCCTGCAGACCGGCCAGCCAGGCGAAGCGCAGCGGGCGCTCCTGCTCGGCGCCGGCGGGGGCGGCCTGCGGAGGGGCAAACTTCTGGAAGGCCGCGTCGTACGCCTCGACGGCCAGTTCCAGTTTGCCGGCGGCTTCGAGCGCCTGGCCCCGCATATAGGCGGCTTCGGCCGCTTTGTCCGCGTCGCCGGGAAACTCGCGCAAGTAGCGGTCGAAGGCCGCGGCGGCTTCGTCGAACTTCTTCGCGTGATACAGCGACCACGCCTCGCCAGAGAGTCCCACCGGGTAATACTTCGACGGCGAGCCCAGCCGCGCCAGCGACTGGAACAGCTTCGTCGACCACTCGTAATCTCCCGCGGCGTAGGCGACTTCCGCGATCTCGTGCGAGCGGAGCGCCCACAGCGGACCTTGCGGCGAACGGCCGCCGAGCGTGTCGAGGTCGAGCTGCGCCTTGGCCTTGTCGCCCAGCCGCGCCAGTGCAAGCGCCCGACCGGCGAGAGCTTCCTCCGCCTGCGGGCCCTGGGGCTGCAATTCCAGGTATTGCGTGAGGAGGGCCGCCGCCTGCTTCGGATCGCCCGCGGCGGAGTGGGCCTCGCCGGCGAGCACGAGGCTGCCGATGAACTCCGACGAGGCCCCGGTCTTGCGGGCGTCTTCCACAACGGGGGCAATAGCGGCGGCGGCCTCCTTGTGCTGGCCGAGTTGACTCAGCGTTTCCGCCAGGTAATACCGCGCCAGGAGCTGCGTGCGGGGAATCTCGCTGGAGGCGATGACCTTGCCAAATGTCTCGACAGCCGCTTTGCGATCGGCCTCGCTGCCGCGGGCTTCGAGCATGCGGCCGCGGAGAATCTCCTGCCGCATTCGCAGCTTGCCGCTGGGGAAGGTACGGGAAAAGCGCTCCAACAACTCGGAGGTCTGCGTCAGCAGCGCATCACGCTGGGGACCGGGAGCGGCGGCGCGGGCCTCCAAGAGCGCGGCTTCCGTCGCGAAATGCAGACTGTCTTCAGCGAACTGGCCCTGCGGCCAGCGCGCGACGGCGTCGAGAAACAACGTGCGGGCGCTCGAGTACCGCCCGGCGGCGTGCTCGCACACGGCCCACTGGAAAAGCGCGTCCTGGGCCTGCGGTCCGTCGGGCGCCGCCTCGAAGACCGCTTTCAGCACCGCCGACGCCTGGTCGTATTCCCGCAGCGCCTTGTGGCTGACGGCTTTCCAGTAGCGGGCCGCCAGCTCCTGTCCTTTGTGGGCGGCGGCGGCGTCGAACTGCTGAATCGCCTTGCGGTAATCGCCCACCTGATACCACGCGTAGCCGGCGTTGAGATCGGCGGAGGCCGCCAGTTCGTGCTGGGCGAAGCGGCGGCTGAAATTCGCGTACGCTTCGGCCGCCTCTGCGAACCGCCCGGCGTCGAAGTGCCGCGTGCCGAGGCTGAACTGAGCCCGGGCGGCGAAGGCCCCCTCCGGCTGCGCAGCCAGCGCCTTGTACTGCTCGACGGCGGTGGCGTCGTCGTTCAGCCGTTCGGCCGCGCGGGCGAGCCCCCAGCGGGATTCGGCCGACATGCGGCCGGTGGGGTGCAACTCCAGCGAGCGCCGAAAGCTCGCAGCCGCCTCTTTGAACTTCTCCAGCCGAAGCTGCGCATCGCCGAGGTACGTCAGCGCCCACTCCAAAAGGGCATGCTTCGGGAACAACTCGGCGAATTTCGTGAACTCGGCGTCGGCCGCCTTCAGATCTGCCAGTTGATGGCTGCACCAGCCGACGCGGTACAGGGCGTCGGCCACGTTTTTGTCCTGCGGGTAAGCGGCCGCGAAGGCCCGCAGCACGTCCCGCGCCGCCTTGTGATCGCCAGCCTCAACCAGCGACAGGCCCTGGTAGAACCGCGCGGCCGGAACCTGCTCGTGCTGCGGGTGCTTGTCGAGGAAGTCGGCGTAGGCGTCGGCCGCCTGCTGCCAGCGTTTCTGCTGGTAGAGCTTGACGGCAAAGTTGTAGCGGTCGATGGCGTCGTCCGCCCGGGCGGCCGTCGGAGAGAGCAGTGCCGAGACTCCGACGACGAGCGCAAGGGCCGCCAGCGATGCACGCAGGCCCGAATGCCGCCGCGGAAAAGCCCGCTGGTGCCGGGCGTTCACAGATTCGTTCACCAAATCGATTCCGTTTCCGTCCGCATGGCCGCGAACTCAGCGTTTAGCCGCGACTCGCCAGAGGAGCGCTCTTTCGCGAACCGTTCGACGCCCGCGCTCCTTGGCGAGTCGCGGCTAAACGGCCGAGGCCGTAGAAGAATTCTCCTTGCAATGTTACAGGCGAGCGGTTTTGTCCGGCAAGGCGGTGAGTTCTCACATTCCCGGTCGGTGCATGCCGAAAACCGGCGAGGGTCGTGCGGACAAAGCCGCTCGATCCCGCCGGTTTTGATGAAACGACTGCGTTTGGCCGCGTCAACCGTGCTTAGCCGCGGCTCAACGCCGGCCAGGCTATTCGGGCACCGCCGGCCCCGCACAGCGGATCAGGTGGTCGTGGTCGATGTACACGACTTCCTGCGTCTCATCGAGGTGCATGAACGGCACCGGCCAGTTCGACCGGATGATCTTGTCGTAGTACACCGTGCACTTGTAGTGGCAGTGGTGCATGCGGGCCGGGCCGACCAGTGGATAGAAGCGGCACTCGTCGAGCCGGTCGACGATCGGCTCGACCACGATCCGCACGTTGTTCCGCGTGGTCTCGGCAAGGAAATACACGCCGCCGCCGGTCTCGTCCGGCAGGGCCCGCATCACTTCGTCGGGCGAGGGCGGGTCGAGGCAGAACAAGGGTGCGTGCTCGCCCTCGACCGGATCGAGCACCGGTACCCG
>JAHWKJ010000756.1 GCA_019347905.1 Planctomycetota bacterium | reverse complement strand
CGCGAGCCACTTTGATCCCGAAGGCTTGGCGCCGCCGCCGCGGGACGTCCCGCTCGAGGTTGAGCGGCGGCTGCGGCTCTCGGCCGTGACCTGGCCGCTCGGGGTCGCCGTCGGGGCCGGCGTGATCTTCGCGATCATCGGCGTCGCAATCCTCGCAGCGGGACCGGCCTTCAATGCTCTCGGTCTGATTCCCCTCGTGCTGGGCCTGGGCCTCGTCGCACTGCTGTTATGGGCGGTGCATCGACGTGCGGCTGCGACCGTCGCCCTGCTGCGAGACGGTCGCATCGTCGCGGGCCGCATCGAATCCATCCGCGACCGGGAAAGCGGCGGCTGGCTGCCTTACGCGCGGGCGATCGAAAAATGGAGCGGATTTCAAAAGGAGACCGAGCACACGTTCGGCGGAGGCGCGAAGGCGCTGCGGTCGATGATCGCCTCGCAGCTCCGCCATTGGCCGTGCCGCGTGAAGCTTCTTGACCACGCGGATGGCGACCGCGAGATCGAAACGAAGCTGGACCTCAGCGACCGCCTGCCGAACCTCGTCCGCGATCCGGACGTGGTGCTGCTGGACGACGGGGGCGGTGCGGGAGAAGCGCTCGCCGTGGGCGAGGTGTATCCGTGGCTGGCTATCTCGCCGAACGGCGGCTGGACCGTGGCCGAACAGAGCGCCGCCGGCGAACTGGGCCGCTCGTTCCTGCGATCGTTCGGGCCAGTGGCCGCGACATACGCGGCGGCGGCCGTGGGCATGGTATGGGGCGTCCAGAATCCATTCGCCGGCGCGGCCGCTCAGATACCCCCGGCGCTCGGGGTGTTTGTCGTGCTGTTGTTCACGCTGACGCATGCCGTCGTGCCGGTGTTCTTCTACCGCCCGTTCTTCGCCGCCCTGCCGCACTTGACCGCCCATCAGGCGGGAGCGGGCAAGGCCTTCGGCCACGGCGTGTCGGCGTTCATCTACTTCCACATGGGCTTCTGGTACGGCATGCCGATGCTCGCGCTGGCCGCCATGACCGGCTGGATCAGCCTGGCCGTAGCCGCCGCGCACGTGGCCCTCGCCCGCCGCGGGACGCGGCACTGGGTCTTCCTCGAATATGGCTCGACGTCGCTGGCGCTGCTCTTGTTTCTGGTCTGCTTCTCCGGCCAGCACCTGTTCCCCTGGGGCATCGCTGTCATCGTCTTCCAGTCGCTGCTGTTAACCGTGATGGACTGGAAGGGCCGCAAGCTGTGGATTCCGACGGAGGCGAAAGAGTAGTGGGGTCACCGTCCGTCGCGCGGCGGCGATTCCCACAGAAACAGACAAGCGTGGAATGTCCCCGATTGCCATTCCCGTTTACAATGCACTCGTGCTGATAACTGACGACTCAACTGCTGGTGGATTCCGATGCCATTGGTCATCGCCGACGAGTTCCTGACCCAGGCCGGCCTCAGCGAGGCGGAAGCCCGCCTCGAACTGGCTTGCCGTCTGTTTGATACGGGACGGCTGACGCGCGCACAGGCCGCCCGCCTCGCAGATCTTACGACCGCCGAGTTTGAGGATGAACTCCTGGAGCGCCGCATTCCGCTCTACCGGCCGACGCCCGCGGACGTGGCCGAGGATCTGAAGGCACTGAATCGAGTCTTCAGCATCAGCGGCTGAACAACGCGAAGCGGCGGGCGGGGCGGATCGTGACGCGGCAGCGGGGGCAGTCGATCGCGATCGCCAGGCGGGACGTGCGGAACGCGCGCAGGCCCAGCAGCGGCAGGCGCGGGAAGCCCTCCGCCGACGGTCGAGCGATGACGGCGATACCGCGACTGGCTTCCATCAGGAACGGTGGCCGATCCACGAAGCTATCGCGCTCGCCGCGGCGGTTCCGGTGGAGCCACAGGTTTGCTCCGAGTTCAACCGCCGGGCGACCTTGGACGGTAATCTTCCGTTCGTGAGGCAGCCTGCCGGCGATCCGTCCGCTGAGTCCGATGAGCTGATCCTCTCGAATCACCAGATTGTGGTTACAGCCGGTATCGAGAATGGCCGGGAACCGCTGCGTTTCCGGGTGCCATGTCGTGGCGGCTTCGTCCGAGAGACTGATCCAGACGATGATTTGGTCGGCGCGAATTCGCAGGGTACTTCCCTGAAAGCGCACATCGGTGGGGCGATCGAAGCAGGGCAGATCGCGCACGATAGA
>JAHWKJ010000242.1 GCA_019347905.1 Planctomycetota bacterium | reverse complement strand
TCTGGATCTCGGAAGCCCAGGAGCGGATGGTGCTGGCCGTGCCGCCCGAGAACTGGGACGAGTTTCACGCGCTGTGCGCGGCGGAGGGCGTCGAGGCGACGGTGATCGGCCGCTTCACCGACACGGGGCGGCTGGTGCTGACCTATCGCGGGCACGAGGTGGGCAACCTCTCGATGCACTTCCTGCACGAGGGCCGCCCGCCGGTCGTGCGCGACGCCGTGTGGCGGCCGCCAAGCCCACGCGCTCCGCGAAGCCCACGGGTTGCAACCCGTGGGCTTGGCGACGTGCTGCATCAGATCCTCGGGTCGCTCAACGTCGCCAGCAAAGAGTGGATCATCCGCCAGTACGACCACGAAGTGCAGGGGGGCAGCGTGGTGAAGCCGCTGGTGGGCGTCCACAGCGACGGCCCGTCCGATGCGGCCGTCGTACGGCCCGACCTGTCGTCCTCGCGGGGCATCGTCATCGCGTGCGGCATGAACCCGCGCTACGGCGACTTCGATCCGTACTGGATGGCCGCCTCGGCGATCGACGAGGCGGTTCGCAACGCCGTCTGTGTGGGGGCCGATTCGCGGCGGATCGCGATTCTCGACAACTTCTGCTGGGGGAACACCGAGCGGCCCGAGACGCTGGGCAGTCTCGTGCGCGCGGCGCTGGGCTGCCGCGATACGGCGGTCGCATATCGCACGCCGTTCATCAGCGGCAAGGACAGCCTCAACAACGAATTCTCGTACGAGACGCCGGAGGGAGAGCGCAGGACCGTCGCGATTCCGCCGTCGCTGTTGATCAGCGCCCTGGGGCAGATCGAAGATGTTTCACGCTGCGTGACGATGGACCTCAAGAAACCGGGCAACCTGCTGTTCCTGGTTGGCGAGACGCGGGACGAACTGGGCGGGAGTCATTTCCAGATCGTCACGGGAGGCGGGGGCGGAGAGGTGCCGCAGGTGGACTTTGAGGTCGCCCCGCGCGTGTTCGCGCTCGTGCACGCGCTGCTGCACGAGGGCGCTGTGCGAAGCTGTCACGATCTCAGCGAAGGCGGCCTCGCGGTGGCGGCGGCGGAGATGTCGTTCGCCGGCGGCTTCGGCGTCGACATCGACCTGCGGCCGCTGTCGCACTCGACGGGTCTGGACGACGCGGTGCTGCTGTACTCGGAGAGCAACACCCGGTTCCTGCTCGAAGTGCCGCCGCCGCACGCCGCCGCATTACGGACTGCGGCCGCAGCACCGCGGGTTTCCGTGCAGCAGATCGGCAGCGTCGCGACGCATGATCGGGTGCGTGTGGTGGGATGCGACGGCCAACCGGTCATCGACGTGCCGTGGCGTGAGCTGAAGGAGTCGTGGCAGCACCCGCTGCGGTGGTCGTAGCAGCAAGCTGCCAGCATGCGGTTCGCTCCGGCGATTCGTCACAAGCTGGCAGCTTGTGACTACGCTTGCAACCACCCTCGCCCCTTGAGCCACGAGTTTCCGTGAGCGGTCTTTCCTTCGCCCCACGGTCTCGAAATGCCCGTTCTACAACGGGGGTCTTCCCGGGCGGCACGATTTTTTCTCGGACTCTTGAACCGCTTGCTCCGAATCACTAATATGCGGGTGGATCATTTCCGCCTGTAGGGATGCGCCTTGGCTGCGTCTGCGAACGCAGGGGGAAATCGATATGGCCGTTTCCGACGTCAGTGCTGTCTTTGCCGACCCGTTTCCGATCGGGCGGGATCCCTTCGGATCCGAAGCTTTTCCGGCCGATGACCGCTTCGACACCGTCCCGGTCACCACGACCGGTCGGTCGTCGGCCCCGCCGGCCTTCGTTCCACCGGCCGCCCAGCAGGAGTTTGTCGACGTTGCCAGCCAGGTCGGCGGCGACGGCGCACAACGGTTCGGGAACGACAGCGACCCCGGCGCGGCGGCCCTCGCGCTCGCCCGCGAGAGCGACATCGCTCCCGCCCAGCAGTTCCCCCCGCCCGCGGAGCAGTTCGGCGCGGGCGGCGCGGATGGTTCGATTCGCTCGGCCGACACGCTGACCGGCGCTGCCGCACGGGAGATTGCACAGCGCGAATTCGGCGCGGGGTCGGAGTTGATCGCCGCCGACGTCGCCCGTCGCGTCGCCCAGTTCGACTTTGACGCGCAACCGCCGGCGCCGTCGCCCGCACCCGAAGCGCAAGCCCCCGCCGACGCCGGACAGCAGCCGCAGGACATCCTCGCGGCCGATGCGGCTCGCGCGGCGGCTGCCGATCCCGGCCAGTCGTTGACATTCGGCCTGGATGCCGACGCGAGGGCTGCGGCCGCGCCCGCGACGGAGCCTCAGGTCGAGTTGGTTTCCGCCTTGGGCGAAGCGGGCGTGCCGAACGCCGCGGCGGCGCGACCGGATCTCGACGTGCGGCTGTTCGAGCTCACGCCGATTATCGCCATGGGCCTGATCTCGCTGGAAGGCGTGGAGGGCGGCCGGTTCCTGACCGAACCGAACGCGATTGAAGCCGCCTCCGAGGTTCAGACGGCCCGGGCCATCGGCGACGGTCAGCGGAACCCGGTCGCCCAGACGGTCGGAACGGCCGATGAGTTCGGGAATCCGGCACTGACAACCGGCCCCGCGCAAGTCTCCAGCAATGCCAACTCGGTGACGGTGTTCCGCCAGGTGACGGAGTTCTCGCCCTTGGCCCAGCGGCCGAACGTGAACCTGCAGGCCTGATTGCTCTTGCCGCATCCGCCCCGGCCGCTCATAATCCGCGCGCTCGCCGCTGGCGCTCCGTCAACGCTGAATCTTAGGATCAGCCGGCACGCGCTAGCGTCCGGTTTGCATGGAGGGAACCGCGGGCTAGCGCCCCGCGGCTGATTTCACAATCGGAATCCCGAGCCTTGACAGACCACTAGCGGGCACACCGCGCGCCTGGGCGATGCCGGCAGGGAGGCCGGCGCGGATGCGACCGATTCGCTGGACCACCGAAAACGAGCAGAAGCTGCACGCCGGCTACATCGTGCTGCTGGCGGCGATTCTGCTCGGCGTGGGCTATGCCTGGTCGCAGGCCCGGCGGCCGTCGCTGTCTCTGGAGGTGCTCTCGCAGGCCACGCTTGATGCGGCGAAATCTGACGCCGGCTGGAACGTCCACCTTGACGAGAGCAGCCACACGAGCCGCCGGCAATTGGTGGTACTCACCGTCCGCGTGATGAATGACGGCAACGTGGATTTCTCCGCGGCGGACTTCGCCAGCGACAGCCTGCCCGGCTTCACGATCCGTGGTGGTGAGCTGCTCGCCCGTCCCAGGCCCTCCCGCGCCAGCGACGCGGTCTGGCTCGCGACGCGCGTCACGCTCAAGACTCCCACGCATGTCATCTTGGAGCCGCAGCCGCTCTCGGCCGGCGGCTATGTCGATCTGACGTTGCTGGCGGCCTGCCCTTCGGGCGAGGCACGGAAAGCCCGAGGCGCGGGCGCGGCAAGCTTCGCCATCCAACCGACCGGATCGCTCGCGGGCCTGCCGGGAATCGTACTGCGTCGTTCCGACGCCTCGCCGGTGCCGTCGTTCTGGCAGCAGGTCGTCGCGGGCTCGATGCCGCTGCACTTGGCGCGGGCGCTGTTATACGTCGCATTGGGAGGTGTGGCCGCACTGCTGTTGATCGGCGTCGATACGCTGTTTTCGTCGAGCGGCGAAAGGCTGCAGCGGACACGGCGGCGGGTGATCGCCGAATATCGCGCCGAGCCGGGCTTCTCCGGCGGACGCATTGCCGAAGCCCTCATCGCCGAGTACCGGAGCGGCGGCGTGCGGCAGATCGAACGGCTCGCGGAGGGTCTGCAGCCGGAGCGTCTGAACGCCATGGCCGACGTCCATCGACGGGTGCTGGCAGCAACCGCCGGCATCACCGATCCCGGCGACAGCGAACTGGCGCAGAGCGATGCGCTGCGGCGGCTCTCCGTGCGCGAACGCGACCTGTTCCAGCTTTGTCAGGCGCTGGAGCAGCTTGGCGCGGCGTCATTCGGCGGCGGCTTCTCGGCCGTCGACGATCCCGCGTGGGTCGACGAGCTCCGAGGCTTTCTCGCCTATCTGCGCGGGCACCGCTTCTACCGCCGCCCCGAGGCGCACGCTCAGACTCGCAAGGCGGCGTAGCCGCTGCGCAGCGCCTCGAGGGCGTGTTTAGCCGCGTCCCAGCGGGACGCGCGGGAGCCGCGCGGCCCGCTGGGCCGCGGCTAAACGCGCGGGCCGCGACCAGCGCTGCGGCATCAAGTTCCCGCGGCTCAAGCGGCGGCTTGCAACACTCCCCGCGCGCGATACACTCACCCGAAACCTGCCGCGAACACGGGAACCGGAGACCGGCCGGATGGAGCGCGAGCACTGGGGGACGCGGATCGGCGTGATTCTGGCCGTGGCCGGCTCGGCCGTCGGGCTGGGGAACTTCCTGCGGTTTCCCGGCAACGCCGCCCAGAATGGCGGCGGCGCCTTCATGCTACCGTACTTCATCTCGCTCCTGGTGCTCGGCATTCCGCTGTGCTGGGCCGAATGGACGATGGGCCGCTACGGCGGGACGAAGGGCTTCAACAGCGCCCCCGGTATCTACAGCGTGATCTGGCGGAACCGGGCGGCGAAGTACTTCGGCGGCGTCGCGCTTTTGATCCCGCTGATCATCTACATGTATTACGTGTTGATCGAGGCGTGGTGCCTGGGCTATGCGATCAACTACCTCACCGGCGATCTGCTGGTCGAGACCGGCAGTGCCGTGAACGACTTCGTGCAAGAGGCCCAGCAGAAGGCGGGCGGGGAACTGGCGCCCGAAGTCGCGAAAGCCAAAGGCTTCGATGCCTTCTTCGAGAACTTCGTCGGCCAGAACGCGGACGGCGCGCTGCTCGAAGCCGAGAACCGCAAGTGGCTGTGGGTGCTCGTCGGCACCTTTCTGCTTAACTTCGTGCTGATTTACCGCGGCGTGACGAAGGGCATCGAGTCCTTTTGCCGCGTCGCGATGCCCGTGCTGCTCCTGCTGGCAATCGTGGTGCTGGTGCGCGTGCTGACGCTGGGCGCGCCGATCGAGGACAAGCCGGAGCGGTCGGTCGTGGAGGGCCTGGGCTTCATGTGGAACCCGAAGCCCGACAAGCTGAGGGACCCGCAGACGTGGCTGGCCGCCTCGGGGCAGATCTTCTTCAGCCTGAGCGTGGGCTTTGGGATCATCATCAACTACGCCAGCTATCTGCGCGAGAAGGACGACGTGGTGCTCTCGGGCCTCACGTCCAGCAGCATGAACGAGTTCTTCGAGGTCTGCCTGGGCGGGCTGATCACGATCCCTGCCGCGTTTGTGTTTCTAGGCGCGGCCATCGGCGATTACACGGGCACGGCGTTTGCGCTGGGCTTCCGGGCGCTGCCCAACGTCTTCGCCGGCATGTGGGGCGGGCAGTTCTTCGGCTTCCTGTGGTTCTTCATGCTGTTTACGGCGGCCGTCACCAGCAGCGTCTCGATGCTGCAGCCGGTGATCGCGTTCTTCGAAGAGGGCTTCGGCCTCAAACGGCATGCCTCGGCGGCGATCCTGGGGCTGCTCTCGGCGCTGGGCTGCGGCTTCGTGCTGTATCACTCGAAGGGGCTGTTGGCCCTCGATACGTTCGACTTCTGGGTCGGCAACGTGCTGATCTTCATCCTGGCAATGGTGCAGGCGATCATTTACGGCTGGATCTTCGGCATCCAGCGCGGACACGAGGAGGCGCACAAGGGGGCGCACATTCGCATTCCGTGGTTCGTGCAGTTGATGCTGAAGTACGTCGTGCCGGTGTACCTGCTGGCGATCTTCGTCCTGTTCTGCTTCGAGAAGCTGCCCTCGAGCGACAAGCTGGCGTTCGAGTTCGCGGCCGAGACTTCGGACGAACTGCCGCGGGAGACGGAGGCGGTGCCGGTGCCGCCGGAACTGCGGGAAGGCTTCGCCGCCAACGAGGCGAAGCTGGACGACGAGGCCACGATCGAGTTCAACGCGGAAGCGGCCGTCTGGACGATAGACGACAAAGAGCGTCTGCCGGCCTACGTGCTGATGCGCGAAGAGCGAACGCATGTGCTCCAGATTCGGCGGGGTGACGAGGTCGTGTTGACGAAGGACGTCATCAACTCGCAGCCGTCCATCGAAGCGCTCGAAGCCGGCGGCCTTTCGCCCGCGCTGCGGGCGGCGCTCGAAGCCCGCGGCCTGAAGTTGCCGGAAACGGTCGAGGTTGAAGCCGCCGACGACGACGCCTGGCAACTCGTCGGCGAAAGCGACAAGGTCTTGCTGAGGATCGAGCGCGTCGCGCTCGATGCGCCGGCGGAGGTGCTGGCGGTCAAGCGATACGCGATGGGCTACTTCGAAACCTTCCTGCGACGGCCCGTGGTCATGAGTTCGATCCTATTCATTGCTGCGGTGCTGGGATTTCTGATGCTGTTGATCCACATCGCCGGCCGCCGCTGGCAGGCGGAGGGACGATTCGATCGCCCGGATTGAGGTCCAGGGAAAGGCTCAAGCCAGATGGAACCTGCCGGCTGGATCGTGATGCTCGTGTCGGTCGGCGCGGTGCTGGCGCTCGTCAGCTACTGCCTGGTGAAGGTCTTCTCGCTGCCGCCGGTCGAGATGGACGAGCTGAAAGGCCCGCTGGAGATCGACACGCGGGATACTGAGAACGCCGACTAGAGTCGAGGGTCGAGAGTCGAGAGCCAGAAGGAATGCTAATCGCGCCCTTCCCCGCGGCGCGGAGCGAAGCCGCCGGGACGGTGTCCATCGAGGCGCCCATCGCGTCGCGTGGGTCTGCCGAAGGGTCCCAGGAAGCGGGCGGCGAGGTTCCGCAGTTCGTCCAGTTCGCTGCCGTATTCGTCGCGCAGCCGCCGCATCTGGTAGAACCACGTCAGCCGCCCTTCGCGGCCGGGGCCGGACATGTTTTGCAGCTCACTCTGCAGATCGGGCGTTAGCTCGTCGTAAATGCGGGCCTTTTCTTCGGCGCTGGGCCGCAGGCGACTGAACTCCCACCAGGCCTTGAACTGGATCTTGCCCAGCAGCCCCAACAGAAGCATGCGGGCGGCATGCTCGTCCCCCCGGTCCTTCCGTGCCTCTTCAATGGACCGTTTGAAATCCATTGTCGGCCGACGCGGCCCACTCTCGCTGCCCAGGCGCGGCGGCTCGCTCTGGATCGCGTCGAGGATACGGTCGAGCTGCGCCGTCTCGGGCCAAACGAGGTTGCTCCGGGAAGGATTGTCGCCTCCCGCCTGCCGTAGCGTCTCGGTCAGAATGGCAATCCAGCGGTGAACGCCCTCGGCCGATTCGATCCGCTGTCGGACCTGCGGATCGGCAGGCAGGTTCTCCTCGAGCACCTGCATCACGGCGACGAGATCGTCGGTCTTCAGATACGGCCCGCTGTAGCGCGTGCGGTCGACCAGCGGACGGACGTAGGCCTCGCGGTCGCGGTCGCGGCGCTGCTCGCTCTCGGCCTTCTGCTCCTCACGCAGCCGCCGGACCAGTTCCAGCCGCTTGCTCCAGTCCGTCTCGCTTTCCAGCTCCTTGCGCTGCCACGGCGAGAGCGTCTTGAGCCACTGGCGGTATTGTTCCAGTTCGGCCCGCAGCTCCGGGTGCGCCATCAGATCGGCGTGCAGGCTGCGAAGCTGCTCGCGCTCGTTTTCGGACAGCGACAGGTACTCTTGATACTTTGCTTCCAGCCGCTCGCGCTCGGCGGCGGTCATGTCCGCAATCCGCTGCCGATTCGCATCGCGGTCACTATTGGGCGCACCGGCCCCCAGCACCAGCGGCAGCACGAGGGCTGCGGCCGCCAGCGGCACGAGACCAGCGCGCACACCGCTATTCGTCCTGCGTGTCATCGTACAGGTACCGTCGCTTGTGCAGCTCTTTGAGGAACTCGATGCTTTCGACTTCGCGATAGATGCGGAGGTCCTCGACCACCGGCAGGTCTTCGATCAGGAGTTCCGCTTCGTCCGCAACCCAGTGTCTTGTGGCGACAAACCCCAGCGCCGCGGCGACCGCCAGGCCCGCCACCCACGCGGAAGCCAGCACGCCCCGCCGGACGGTCCGGTACCACGGCTGATCTCGCAGCGGAGTGTGAGCTTCCGTCTGCTTGACGGTCTCGAGAGTCCGTTGTGTGAACTCGCCGGACGCCGGCGGAGGCTCGAGCACGTCGAGCAGCTCGAACGTGCGCGTGAGCATCTCGACTTCGTTCCGCGCCACCGGGCTTTCCGCCAGCGTGCGCTCCATTTCGCGCGAATCGTGCTCGTCGAGCTCGCCGTCGAGATAGGCGACGAGGTCTTCGCGCTCTTCGCTGGAGAGACGGGAGATGCGGCTCATACCCCACACACTTTATCGATGTGACGCCTTCGGATCGACGCTGCTGACCGCGCGCGATTCCAAAGCAGTCACTTCACATGTTGTTCCAGCCTCTGGCGGAGGCTTTCGCGAGCCCTCGAGAGCAGCGACTTGACTGCCGCCGGAGAAAGTTCCATCGCCGCGCCGATGTCGGCGTAACTCATGCCTTCAAACTTGTGGAGGAGCAAAGCCATCCGCTGGCGTTCGTTCAACCCGTTCAAGGCCTCCTGCACCAGAATCTGCATCTCGCGGCGGTCGACCTGCCGCGTGGGCATCATGCCCGACTTTTCGGCGAGCAGCTTCTCCTGCGGCCGCGGACCCAGAGGACCGGAATCGTGGACGTTCAGCGGCACCTCGCGGCGCCGGCCGCGCGTCCGGCGGGTGTTGCTGGCCAAGTTATTGGCGATGCGAAACAGCCACGTGGAGAACTTGGCCGTCGGTTTGTACCCGTTACGCGCCCGATAGACCCGCAGAAACGCTTCCTGGGCCAGGTCTTCGGCGGCCTCGGGATCATCGAGCATATGACAGAAGATCCCGACCAGCCGGTCCTGATACGCCAGCACAAGCTCGGTGAATGCCTGGTCGTCCCCCTCGCGGCAGCGCAGCATGAGCTGCACGTCTGGATCGCGGACGTATTCCAGTTCGCTGGTATT
>JAHWKJ010000241.1 GCA_019347905.1 Planctomycetota bacterium | reverse complement strand
CAAGGCCGCCAAAGAGCTGGGCCTCATCGACCGCATCGCCTATGCCGACGAGCTGGAAGGCATCCTCGCCGACGGCAAAGCGGACGCCCAGGTGAAGCTCGAAACCGGCTACGGCAAGAAGAAGCTCGATACCGATTTCAGCGGCTTCGCCGGCATGATCAAGATGATGAACCTCCTGATGGGGGTCGAACCGCAGAAGTCTTCCAGCCGCAATCCCAAGATCGCCGTCATCCACGCCACCGGCATGATCATGCCCGGCTCCAGCGAGAACAGCCCCTTCGGCGGAGCGATGATGCTGGGGTCGGACACGTTCGTCAAAGCCGTGAAGACGGCGGCCGACGACGAGACGGTGAAGGCCATCGTGTTGCGGGTCGACAGCCCCGGCGGCAGCGCGCTCGCCAGCGATCTCATGTGGCGATCCCTGGAGCAGGCCGGCAAGCCCGTGTTCGTCAGCATGGGCGACGTGGCCGCCAGCGGCGGGTATTACATCTCGATGGGCGCCGACCGTATCTTCGCCGAACCCGGCACGCTCACCGGCTCCATCGGCGTCGTGGGCGGGAAGTTCGGTCTCGACGGACTGTTCCAGAAGATCGGCATCACGACCGAGGTCATCACCCGCGGCGAGAACAGCGGTCTGGAGAGCATGCTCCACGGCTTCAGCGAATCGGAGCGCAAGGCCATGACGAAGCTCCTGCACGACATCTACGACCAGTTCACGTCCAAGGCCGCCAAGGGCCGCGGCATGGAGCGCGACGAGCTCGAGAAGCTGGCGGGCGGCCGCGTGTACACGGGGGCGATGGCCGTCAAGAACGGCCTCGTGGACGAGCTGGGCACTCTCGAAGACGCGATCGAATTTGCCATCGCCAACGCGAAGAAGCGCGGAGCCATCAAGGACGACGAGAAGGTGGATCGCCTGATTCTCCCCAAGGCCGTCAGCCCGTTCGAGCTGCTGTTCGGCCCCATCGACGCCCGCATGCGGGCGAAAGCCGCCGCCGATGGAGCACTCAAGGGAGCCGCCGCGGCGCTCGGGCCGGAAGCGGCCGCGCACCTCGAAGCGCTGGAGACGATGAACGTGCTGGCCCGCGAGCCGCGGCTGACACTGATGCCGTTCCGCCTGACCGTGAAGTGAGGTTGCAGGGTCGAAAGGGTCGCAGGTCAAAGAGTCGAAAGGGCCGGATAGCGCTCGCAGTTGAACCGTTGCGCGAGCGTCTTACGAGTGCCGAGCTGACCTCTCTCTCGGGTCCTTCACGATCGCACAGTAGCGTCGCGCACGGCGCGGGCGACGGCCGCGGCCGCTTCGTGCACGTCCGTCGTTTCCACGGCCGGCGCGAGCTGGCGTTCCCACTCGTCCTGGTAGACGCTCACAATATAGCGGCCCTGCGGATCGTGCTCGGGGTGCCAGCTCACGTCGACGCTCACTCCGCCGGCGGCCACGTGCAGCATCCCATCCTTGAGGAGGCGAACGTCGCCCGGCGGATACAAGGCTCCCACGGTGTGGTCGGCGCCAGGGATGTCCAACGGGATCGGCTTCATAGATCGGCACCCTTCCGCCGGAGTTCTTCAATCGAGATGGGGCGGCCGTGAACGGGCCCGGACTGATGATACTCGACGTAGATATGCTCGACGAGGCTGCCCGCGCTGGCTCCGATTGAATTCTCAAACTCCTGGAAGAAGTATCGGACATGGGCTTCCGGGCTGTCAAACTCAATTCCGGCACCCAGCACGCATGCCATCTCCATCTGTTCGATCTCGGTCAGTGATAAGTCGGGGCTGTAGCGGGCCGGAACGCCTTTGTCACCGGTCCGTTGTATGATCTCCCTCCACAGCTCCGGACGGGGCGGCCAGTGCTTTGGCCGGTCTGCAACCCAGTAAGGATCTCGCCACGGCAGTTGCATCAAAACGCCCTCGTCGCGAGCATGGCCGACTGTCAGTCTACTGCAGTTGCCTGTCCAATTCATGAGAACCCCTGCCATGAATCCACCGACTCGTCAAGCCGCTGTTTCGCAGGTATTCCCGTTGGTGGCACTGCTGCTGTTGAGGTTCAGCGCGACCGCCCCAGCCGACGATCCGGCCGCCGAGGACCTCTCGCAGTTCTACGGCTTTCGCGAGCTGGAGATCGTCAAGCTGGAGCGACGCTCGCACAGCATGCTGCCGGGTGATTTCAACCACGACGGGCGGACCGACCTCGCCGTCGTGGATAACAGCCACAGCCGCATCGACCTGTTGATCCAGCGCGAAGCGAAGCCGGACGTGACCGCGGCCGCCGCGTCACAGTCGGACGACGTCAACGCCCTGGGCAGCCACTGGCGTTTCGAGCACCGAAAGCTCCCCGTCGATCGCGAAGTGGCGGCATTGGCCGTGGGCGACCTCAACGGCGATGGCCGGCACGACCTGGCTTACTTCGGCGATCCCGACCGGCTGGTGATTGCCCGCCAGCCGGAACAGGGCGAATGGACCGAGCGCGAGACCTTCCGCCTGCCCGATGTCGCCGGCTCGCAGTGGATTCTCGCCTGCGGCGATCTCAACGGCGATGATCGCAACGACCTCGCCGTGCTGGGGAAGATGGAGACGTTCCTGTTTCATCAGACAGATGACGGAAAGCTGGACGGCCCGCAGCGCCTTCTGAACACCTCCGACAAGCTGGGACTGGCCCAGATCGCCGATCTCGATGGCGACGGCCGCGGCGACTTGTGCTATGTCGCCAACGATGAACAGGAACGCACGCTGTGCGCGCGCCTGAGCCACGCCGACGGCACTCTTGGCCCCGAATTGCGGTTCGACCTCAAAGGGCCGCGGTCCATCTCCCTGGCCGAGATCGACCCGCGCCCCGGACGCGAGATCGTCACCGTCGATTCTCGCACCGGCCGCATCGAGTTGCGACGATTGAAAGATGCTGAAGCCGAAGCCGGCCGGCCTGCGGAACGGCTGGTGCAGTACGGCTTCGGCGAGACCGGCTCGGGCCGCAATCGCGATCTGGCCGCGGCCGACATCGACGGCGATGGCTTGAGCGACGTCGTCGTGACCGATCCGGAATCGGCGCAGCTCGTGTTGTTCCGCCAGCAGGCCGGACGCGGTCTCGATCTGGGCCAGCGCTTTCCGGGGCTGCTCGGCGCGACCCAGGTCCGGGCGGAGGATCTCGACGGCGACGGCGGCGCCGAAGTCGTCATCCTCAGCGCACAGGAGAAAGCGATCGGCCTCGCCCGCTTCGCCGAGGGCCGGCTGACATTCCCCGAGACGCTCTCCGTGGAGCACGAGCCGCTCGCGATCGAATTGGCGGACCTCGACGCCGATGGGACAAGTGAAATCCTCTACGTCTCCCGGCAGCGCGAGGGCCGCGACTCGAAGTACGCGCTGGCGGCCCTCGCCCGCGAAGACGCGGGCGGCTGGGTGCCTCGCAGCTTTGGCGAGGAGAAATCGTTACCGCTCGAACTGCCGGCGGCCCCGGACCGGCTCGTGCGGCTCGATGCCAATCGCGATCGAATGCCCGACTTTCTTCTGTTCTTCGGCAGCGATCGTGCGCCGCGGCTGTTGGTGACGGGCGAAGACGGCGTGCCGAAGCCCGTCGAATCGGCCGGTGGAATTGAATTGGGCAACGTGTCGACGGGCGCGGTGTTCGTAGGCGGGCCAGACCGCTCGCTCGTGCTGGTGGCGTTGGGCCGCTTCGCCCGCAACCTGCGGCTCGATGCACAGCGGCGGTGGGAAGTCGTGGACCAGTACAACGCCGGCGAATCGAATGCCCGCATCGCCGGCGTGGCGGCCCTCGATCTCGACGGCGAGCCGGGCGACGAGATCGTGCTCGTCGACACCGGCGTCCGCAAGCTGCGGCTCTTGAAGAGCGATGGACAGCTCCACCGCCCGTGGCGCGAGGTCGAGCTGGGCGGGTTCCCGTATCTCGACGCTCGCGCGGCCGATCTCGACGGCGATGGCCGCGACGATCTAGTGCTGTTCGGCGGCGGCAAGTTCGCCGTGCTGTACGCGGGCCGCCGGCTGCCGCAGCTTGAAGAGCTCGCGACGTACGAGTCGAAGCTGGAGCGCACCTTCACGTCCGACGTCGTCACCGGCGACGTGAACGGCGACGGCCGCGCGGACCTTGCGGCGCTCGACACCCGCACGCACTATCTGGAGCTGCTCACGTACGATGCGACCCAGGGGCTGCGCAAGGCGCTACACTTCAAGGTCTTCGAGGAGAAGAGCTTTTCGCCGCAGCTCGCCGCCGGCACCGAGCCGCGCGAGGGGCTGATCGTCGACGTGACGGGCGACGGCCGGTCGGACCTGGTGCTGCTGACGCACGACCGCGTGCTGGTCTACCCGCAGGACGACGGCCGCTAGCGTCGGGTCGAAAAGTCGAAAAGGTAGAAGATCGAAAAGGCCAACCCGGCGAGTTGTCGCCGAAGGTCGTTCGGCTTTCCGTTCCGGCCCTTTCGAGTTTTTGACGTTCAACCCTTTCGACCTGCTTGCTCGTCCTGCAGGGCGGCGTCGGGCTGGCGGTTCCAGCGCACGTCGTACTTCGCGTGCAGCCGGTCGATCCACTGGCCCTGCAGGTAGTTCCGCCGCGCCGCGAGCATCTGCTGGTACGGCCACGCGCCCTCGAACAGCGGCTCGCGCATCAACTCTTCGCGGAGGACCGTCTGCACGCCTTCGTCGGCGGAAGAGCGGTCTTTCACTCGCACGACGTAGTACACCGTGCGGTCGGAGTTCGGCACGACTCCCACATCGCCGGGTTCGAGTTCGTTGAAGACCGTCTCCATGAACTCGCCGCCGGTATTGCCGCCCACGTCGGGCACATGGTCCACCTGCGAGATGCCCCGAAACTGCGGTGGAGACAGCGGCGATGGATCGGGGGCGCTCGTCATCCGCAGCCAGGAGAACGGACTGGTGGTGTGCACCGTCAGCTCCTGGCCATCCGTCGCCCCGGTGACCGTCTTGCCGGACAGCGCCTCCTGCATGGGCTTATCGGTCTGTTCGCGAACGATCTTCGCGAGCTCTTCCGCCCGCTGTTTGGCCTTCGGGGCGCCTTGGGATTTCTTCCAGGCCTCCAACACCTGCTTCCAGACGCCCTCTTCGGTGAACTCGGGCACGTGCGGATCTTCGTCGTACGTCTTCCAGCCGACGATGCGGTTGCGGGACAGCGGGTCGCGGGCGTGGAAGCGCACGTAGAGGTTTTTGCCCTGGGCGAACATCCGCTGAGCGATCGTGTCGGCATCGAACGGGCTGGCGCCGGGATCGATCATGCGGCCGACGCTCGTTTCGGCCAGCTCGGCAAACGACTGAATCTTCGTGGGCACATAACGCAGGTCGTGTGCCCCGGCATACTTCTTCAATTCCTGCGAGACTTGTTCCTCGGTGAGTTTCTTGCCCCGCCCGGCACCGCGGAACGCTTCGCTCAGTTCGTACAGCTTCCGGTCGGCCAACTGCATTCGCCGGTCCAGCTCCTCGCGGACTTTCTCGTCGCGCTCCTGCTCCAGTTGCCGGCGGACGCGCTCCTTTGCGGCCTCCAACGACAGGAACTCCGGCTCCGGGTCTTCCGGCAGCGGCGGCGGGAGGGGAACGCGCCGCGGAATACGGGCGGCCGTCGATCCACCGGTCGTGGCCCCCGCCGGCCGTGGCGCTTCGACCGGTTCGTCATCGTCAGCAGCGGCTGTGTCGGCCGCATCGGAGGCCGCCGCAGCGGGCGGATCCTGCGTGGAGACGAAGCTGAGCGGACCAAAAGCGCCGGACACGCCTGCTTGGCCGTTGTCCGCAGCAGATGCGCCGGATTCCGGCTTGGTGGCGTCCTTCTCAGTTTGTTCGCCGACTGGCCCGTCTGACGCCGGCTTCGACTCGGCCGGCGTGGATTGCGCCGGCTTCGCATCACCCTCGCTCGCAGGCGCGGTGGGCGCCGGTGTCTCGTCCACTTCCGGCGTCCCTTGCTTGCGCGGCGGGCTATTGGCCGACGGCGCCGTGGGCGCGGGCGTCTCTTCCTCTTCCGGCTGAAACGCCGGATTGCGGAACTGCTCGCGGTGCTCCTCGTAGTAGCCGCGAAGCTGCTCTTCGGTGATCTCGTCCGGGAACATCTCCTCTTTCAGTTTGTCGAAGTCCGCTTCGAGGTAGGCGAGCTGGACTTTGCGCGGCTGGCGGAAACCCGGGCTGCCCGGCTCCCTCTTGCCATCCTTCTCGCCTGGAAACTCGTCCTTGTGCTGCTCGAAGAAGGCCCGCAGTTCGCGCTGCACGTCGGCCGGCAGTTCCTCGAACTTCGAGGCGTCCTTCACCTCCGGCTCGAACTTGTCGACGGGGATCGCCGTCAGCTCCAGTTCCTGCCGCACGTAGAAGCGGCGGAACAGATCCCAGTAATCCTCGGGCGTGGGCAACACATCCGGCGTCTGCACTTCCATCGCGCGGCTGGCGCGCAGCTCGTAGCGCAGAATGTCCGTCAGCTCGGACTCGCTCAGTTTGTGCTTCTTGCGCATCCGCGCGAAGATCCGCTGGGTCAGCTTGCCCTGCGAGACATCGAACAAATACTGCACGACCACGCGGTCGGGAATGGCCACGCCCATCCGATCCGCCTCGTGGGACATCAACCACGTCAAGAGCACGCCCTGCTCGGTGGCCGGGCCGAAAAGCACGCTGTTGAGTTGGCCCTCCCACTCCTGGCGCGCCCGGTTCAGATGCTGCTGGAGCTGCTGCCGGAAACGCGGATCAAGATTCGCCAACTCGGCCGAGAAGTCCGTTGGGGGAGGGTTACCGAGAGCGAACACCTCTCCCACGATCTCATTCGCGATCCGGCGGCGTTGCATCAGGTTGAAGAGTTCTTCGTCGCTCAAGTTGCCGGCCGAGGTGCTGACGGCCCCGGCCTCGGCAAAGAACCGCGGCAGCACAATCGCCACGGCGATGCCCAGCACGGCCCCGGTCAGCGCCCATTCTTTGCCGCGTCCGCCGCTGGAGCCCAGGAGCCAGAAGACGCACCCGCCCGCGATGGCGGCCAGCAGGAGCACGATGCCAAAGGGCAAACCGCCGGCGGCCGTCTGCGCGAAGGTATCCAGAATGATAAAAGCGAACATGGCCATCCCGGTGAGGACGACCATCATGACCTTCTGGTGCTTGCGAAAGATTGAAAACGGCGACGCCATGCCGGAAATTCCTGTGAGAGTCGAGGGGCCAGGGTCGAGAGTCGAGGGCCAGAAGACGAGACGCATTCGTCCGAGCGTCCGGCCCTCGGCCCTTGCCTTGGACCCTTGACCGCCGCGTGCGAGCTTGACAGCGGCTGGAACGATGCTTTATGGATTGCCGCATGAGGCTGCGGCCGTCGTCGGGCATTGTAGCGGTGCCCTCCCGCCGGGCAAGGCCAACCCAACCCTAGTCGTCGTCAGCACCTGCGCGCATTCGACGGCCGCAGATCTTGACGCAGAGGCGCGAAGGCGCAAAGGTTCGCAGAGCGTTGTGAGGCTCCCCAAGTCCACGGGCCAGAACCCATGGGCTTTCGATGCCTCAGCAACCCATCCTTCCTTTGCGGGGCTTTGCGCCTTCGCGCCTTTGCGTCTAAACAGGCTGTTCAGGAGCTTTCCGTGGCGAAGAAGCAGATCAAGGGACTGGTCATCGTCGAGTCCCCCGCCAAAGCGCGGAAGATCGGCGAGTACCTCGGCAAAGACTACAAGGTCATGGCGAGCATGGGTCACGTTCGCGACCTGCCCGCCAACGCCGCCGAAATTCCGGCCACCGTCAAGAAAGAATCCTGGGCCACGCTGGGCGTGAACGTCGAGCACGAGTACGAGCCGCTGTACATCGTGCCCAAGGAGAAGAAAAAGGTCGTCCGCGAGTTGAAGGACGCCCTCAAAGGCGCCCAGGAGCTGATCCTCGCGACCGACGAAGACCGCGAGGGCGAAAGCATCGGCTGGCATTTGGCCAAGCTTCTGGAGCCCAAGGTCCCCGTCAAGCGAATGGTCTTCTCCGAAATCACAAAGCAGGCCATTCAGGAGGCGCTGGCACACACGCGGCAGCTCGACGAGGACCTGGTCGACGCGCAGGAAACCCGTCGCGTGCTCGACCGCCTGTACGGTTACACGCTCAGCCCGCTGTTGTGGAAGAAGATCGCCCGCGGCCTCTCCGCCGGACGCGTGCAGTCGGTGGCCGTGCGGATGCTCGTTCAGCGCGAGCTGGAGCGGCTCGCGTTCCACTCGGGAACGTACTGGGACCTGAAGGCAGCGCTGGCCGCTCGCGAGCAGAAGACGTTCGACGCCGTGTTGTGGACGGTGGGGGGCCAGCGCGTCGCCAGCGGCAAAGATTTCGACGAATCGACCGGCCGCCTCAAGGCCGACGCCGACGTGCTCCTGCTCGACGAACGGCAGGCCCGCGAGCTGCACGCCCGACTGAGCGGTGGTGAACAACCCGCCCCCGAATGGCGCGTCACGGAGTTGAAGACCCGCAGCGAGACCCGCCGTCCGTACCCGCCGTTCATGACCAGCACCCTGCAGCAGGAAGGGAACCGCAAGCTGGGCCTGACCGCGCGGCAGACGATGCAGATCGCCCAGCGGCTGTACGAAAACGGCTACATCACCTACATGCGAACCGACAGCGTGCACCTCTCCGACGAAGCCATCGGCGCTTCGCGGCGCTCGATTGAGGACCGGTACGGTCGCGACTACCTCAGCCCGTCGGTCCGCACATTCACGAGCAAGCAGAAGAACGCGCAGGAGGCCCACGAAGCCATCCGACCGGCCGGCGGCGAAATGAAGACCGCCGACGAGCTGGGACTCTCCGGCCGCGAGGCCGCGCTGTACGCCCTCATCTGGAAGCGGACGGTCGCCACGCAGATGGCCGATGCACGCCTCACGTTTCAGACGGCGACGATGACCGCGGCCGAGGCGGAATTCCGGGCGACCGGTCGGCACGTCGAGTTCCCCGGCTTCTTCCGCGCTTACGTCGAAGGCAGCGACGATCCCGAGGCGGCGCTCGACGATCAGGAAT
>JAHWKJ010000755.1 GCA_019347905.1 Planctomycetota bacterium | reverse complement strand
GCTAAACTCGTGTGGCTGATACTGGGTGTGTCGGATCCGGGGGGCGGGGTGGCCGGGGCAAAGGCTTTGCGGGCCCCGGTCTGTCCGACCTGTGCATTTGCCGGGGCACGAAGACTTGGCCCCGCCCACCCGACCGCGGCGCCGCCCGGCTCAGGGAGTTCTCTTTATGATTGGTCCCCGTTTGTTGGCTCAGATCGTGCTTGTGACGATCGGCCTGCTCGGGATCTGCCGAGGCGACGAACCGGTGAAGACTCGCACCGCCGCGGCGCCGTCTGCCGAGGCGATCGCCGCTCGTATTCCGCATGCCGATCTCGCCAGATTCGTCGAGTCTCACTGTCTGGACTGCCACGATCGTGCCACTCGGACGGCCGGGTTGGCCCTCGACGATCTTCGCTCGGAAGACATCGAGCGGAATTCGCAAGCGTGGGAAGCGGTCGTCCGGAAGCTCACGAGCCGGCAGATGCCTCCCCGCGACGCGCCGCGGCCGGATGAGGCGACCTACGAGGCGGCCGTGTCGAGGTTGACGTCCCAACTCGATGCCGCCGCCGCTCGGCATCCGTATCCAGGCCGCACCGAAACTTTCCGGCGGCTGAACCGCACCGAATACCAGAACGCGATCCGCGATCTGCTGGCTCTGGAGGTCGATGTCAGCACTTTGCTGCCGGCCGATGAATCGAGCCACGGCTTCGATAACATCACGGTGGCCGATCTGTCTCCGACGCTGCTGAACCGCTACGTCTCCGCCGCTCAGAAGATCAGCCGGCTGGCGGTCGGGGCCGCGGGGCGCGAACCGGGGGGCGAGACGTTCCGCGTGCGCCCGGACATCACGCAGGACACGCACATCGAAGGGCTGCCGCTGGGCACGCGGGGCGGCACGCTCATTCCGTACCACTTCCCGCAGGACGGCGAGTACGAGGTCCAGGTGTGGCTGATGCGGGACCGCAACGAGGAAATTGAAGGCCTCAAGGGAAAACACGAGCTGGAAGTGCTGCTGGACCGGCGGCGGATGGCGACATTCACCATCGCACCACCGCCAAGGGGCCAGAGCGACAAGCCCGTCGATGCGAATCTCAAAACCCGGTTCGAGGTGGCGGCCGGCCGTCACGACGTGGTCGCGACATTCGTCAAAAAACCATTTTCGCTGCTCGAGACGCGGCGGCAGCCGCTCAACGTGCACTACAACTTCTACCGGCACCCGCGCATCGCGCCGGCCGTGTACCAGGTGTCAATGACGGGTCCGTTCAACTCGACCGGTCCCGGCGACACGGCCAGCCGCCGGCGGATCTTCGTTTGTCGCCCGAACGGTGCTGCGGACGAAGACGATTGCAGCCGGCGCATTCTGTCCGCGATCGTGCGTCGTGCTTATCGGCGGCCGGTGACCGAGGAGGACCTCAAGACGCCGCTGGCGTTTTTCCGCGAAGGCCGCGCCGAGGGCGGGTTCGACGCGGGGATCGAGCGGGCGCTGAGCGCGGTGCTGGTGAATCCGCAGTTCCTGTTCCGAATCGAGCGGGACCCGGAACGGAACGGCGCCGCCGACAGCGTCGCGTCACCGCGGGCCTACCGCATCAGCGATGTGGAGCTGGCGTCGCGGTTGTCGTTCTTCCTGTGGAGCAGCATCCCGGACGATGATTTGCTTGATGTCGCGGCCCGCGGCGAGCTTCGCCGGCCGGAGTTGCTCGAACAACAGGTGCGGCGGATGCTGGCGGACGAACGCTCGCGGTCGCTCGTCAGCAACTTCGCCGATCAGTGGCTGTATCTTCGCAATCTGGAGTCCGTCACTCCCGACGCCCGCCTGTACCCCGACTTCGGCGACAACCTGCGGCAGGCGTTTCGGAAGGAGACGGAACTGTTATTCGAGAGCGTTTTGCGCGAGGACCGCAGCGTGCTCGATCTGTTGGACCCGCAGTACACGCACCTCAACGAGCGGCTCGCCAAACATTACGGCATTCCACACGTGTACGGCAGCTGGTTCCGCCGCGTCCCGCTCGAAACGGGGAGCCAGCGCGGCGGCATTCTCCGGCACGGCAGCATCCTCTCGGTCACGTCCTACGCGACGCGAACCTCGCCGGTGATTCGCGGCAAATGGGTTCTGGAAAACATCCTGGGCACGCCCCCGCCTCCACCTCCGCCCGACGTGCCGGCGCTGGAAGACAACACGGT
>JAHWKJ010000754.1 GCA_019347905.1 Planctomycetota bacterium | reverse complement strand
TGGTCGCGGCCGGCATTGTTGCCATTGATCTTGGGCGTGCGGCCGAAGTCGCCCAGCACGGCCACGATGGTGCGCTCCAGCAGTCCGCGGGCGGCCAGATCGCCGACGAGGCTGGCACAGGCAGCGTCGAACTGCGGCAGCAGCGTGTCCTTCAACTTCACGAAGTTGCCGCCGTGCGTGTCCCAGGTGGCGTTGGCGTCGGGCGCCCAGGAAAGCGTGACGACGCGCGTGCCCGCCTCGATCAGCCGCCGGGCCAGGAGCACGCTTTGGCCGTAGATGTTGCGTCCGTAGGCGTCGCGGACGCCTGCCGATTCTTCCTCGATGCGGAACGCCCGCTGAGTGTCTTCGCTGGTTAAGAGATCGAGCGCCCGCTGCTGAAAGCTGTCCATCGCCAGCGCCTTCCGCGCCGAGGCTTCGTTCACGCGGCGGTCGAGGTCGTCGTACAGGGCGCGGCGGACCTCCAGGCGGCGGGCGTCGATGCCGGTCCGCAGCGTCAGTTCCGGCACGTCGAAATCGGCGGCATTGGGATCTTTCAGCACGAACAGCGGGTCCCACGCCGCCCCGAGAAAACCGCCGAAGAAGCCTGGCTGCGGCGGGCCGTTCGCGCCTTCCTTCGTCTTATAGGGCAGGCAAACGTAGGGCACGATCGTCGGCCGCGATGGCCGAAGGCGTGCGACGACGGAGCCGGGCGAGGGATGATCGTCGCCCGATTCTCCCACGATCATGTTGGCGTCGCCGCGGTCGTGCCCCGTGAGCGACGTATAAACCGCCAGCGCGTGGGCGTTGTTGACCGTGTGGTGCATCGAGCGCACGACCGTCGCGCGGTGCATGTGCTGCGCCAGCCGCGGCATGTGCTCTGAGACCTGATAACCCGGCAACGACGTGGCGATGGGCTTGAACTCGCCGCGGATGCCGTCGGCGGCGTGGGGCTTCATGTCCCACATGTCGAGGTGACTGGGACCGCCGTTGAGATAGATGATGATGCAGGCGTCGGCCCGCGGCCGCGGTCCGGACGTTTCGCCCGCGGCCTGCCGCTCCAGCAATCGCGCCAGCGGCAGACCCATCAGGCCCAGCGAGCCAACCGAGAGCAGGTCGCGGCGATTCAGTGGCATGGATTCCTCCCACGCGACGCACCGAATTGCGGAGCGCCGACGCATTCCATATTATCGATGCGTGTCCGACAGGGCGACTGCACCGTCCGGACATTCCCTCCAACACACCCCGCATTTGCCAGCTCCGCCTGTCCTCTTTGCGGAGTTCCCGCCAACATGTGCGTCGACCGCCTCGCGAATTCAGCATCGACTACCCTTGGCAGACGGCATGCGAACTCATGCGTCGCTTCGATTCTGATCGCACTAGCGGTGCCGGCCATGCCCTCGGCCGCGGCGGCTGACGATCAGCCAGCGATCGATTTCGAGCGCGACGTCCTGCCCGTGCTGACCAAGAGCGGCTGCAACGCTGGAGCCTGTCACGGCAAGCAGCGGGGACAGAACGGGTTTCAGATTTCGCTGCTGGGTTTCGATCCCCAGTTCGATTACGACGCGCTGACGAAGGAGGGCCGCGGCCGCCGCGTGTTCCCCGCGCATCCCGAGCGCAGCCTGCTGCTCGAAAAGCCTTCCGGCCGCGTCGCCCACGGCGGCGGCATCCGGTTGAAGCCCGACAGCGACGGTTACCGCATTCTCTATCGCTGGATCGCCTCCGGTGCGCGGCGCGCCATTCCCGGCACTCCGGAACTCGTCGCCGTGAACGTCGAGCCGTCGGAGCGCGTGCTTTCGCCCGGCGAAGCGTTGCAGCTCTCCGTGACCGCCCGCTACAGCGACGGCTCGACCCGCGATATCACGCGGCTGGCAGACTACCAGTCGAACGAATCTGCCATCGCCGCGGTCGACCCGCAGGGAAAGATCGCCGCGGGTCCGATCGTGGGCGAGGCAGCCATCATGGCCCGCTACATGGGCTCGATCGCCGTCTGCACCGTCGCGGTGCCGCTCGCGGGCGAAGTGCCGGCCGTGGTCTTCGCGAAGATGCCGCGGCAGAACTTCATCGACGAGCACGTGTGGGCCAAGCTGCAGCGGCTGGGCATCACGCCTTCGGAACCGGCACCCGACCACAAGTTCCTGCGTCGCGCTTACATCGACATCATCGGCCGCGTGCCGACCGTTG
>JAHWKJ010000240.1 GCA_019347905.1 Planctomycetota bacterium | reverse complement strand
CGTTGTCGCTGACGGCGACGAACACGCTGTCGGCCGGCGGGTTGTAGCCCGTCTCGATGCGGACGGCCGCCCCCTGACCGCCTTCCACGGCATCCAACGCGTTCGTCACGATGTTCAAGACGGCCCGGTGGATGCCGTCGGCGTCGAACGACGTCTCCGGGACCGCTTCGTCCAGCGAACATTCCAGCAGCACGCCGCCCTCCATGGCCCGCGCCTCCATCAACTCCGCCACCTCGCGGACCGTGACGTTCAGCGATCCCGGCTGGAGATCGGGCTTGCGCTCCTTGCTGAACGTCAGCATGTCCATCACGAGGTTGTAGATGCGGTTCTGGTTCTTCTCGACGATGTTCCAGCCGCGGGCGATCAGCTCTTCGCTGTGGTCTTTGAGGCCCATGTCGATCAGATAGCTGCCGCCCCGCACGCCCTGCAGGATGTTCTTGATGTGATGGCTGAGCATGGCGATCGTCTGCCCGACGGCCGCCAGCCGTTCCGCCTTCAAGAGCGCCTGCTGGTAGTGGCTGTTCTCGATGGCCAGCGCCGCCTGCCGGCCGATCGCCACCAGCAGCCTGAGCTGCTCGTCGCCGAAGCGGTCGGCGTGCTCCGTCTCGACGACCGCGCGGCCGGGCGGCGTGGTCGTATCGACGTAGATCACGCCCATCAGCGCGTAGCGGCCCTGCATCGGTACGCACATCGCCTCGCGAATGCCCGCCTGCACGATGCTCTGCCCCGGCTCGAAGCGGCGGTCGTGCTGGGCGTCGCTCGTCCGCACGCCCTGCCCGTGCTCCAGCACGTAATCGACAATGCTCCGCGAGACGGGCATTCGCCCGCCGGTGTCCTTCCGCCGCCGGTGGCTGAAGACGTGCGGCGTGACCTCGCCCTCGGAGCCGGGTTCGGACAGCAGCACGCAGCCGCGGTCGGCGCCGACGACGTCGATGGTGAGCGTGAGGATCCGCTGCAAAAGCTGGTCGAGCGAGACCGAGGGACTGACGACCGCCTCCGTGACGCGATACAAGGCTTGCAGACTCGTCACCGTCTGCGCCGCCGTCGCGGCCGGGACGCGATCCTTCTCCAGCAGGTCATGGCCCGAATGCTGATCGACCGCCCCCACGATGCTGGACCGGTCGCCGTCGCCCTGGTCCCGCTCCAGGAGATCGATGCGGTCGGCGGCGCTCGCCAGCGGCTCGGCCTCCTGCGGCTGCTCGAAGAGCAGCACGCTGCGGCCGGCCTGGACCTGATCGCCGCTTTTCAGCCGCCGGGTGCGGATCGCGACGCCGTTGACGAAGGTGCCGTTGGAACTGTGGCGGTCGGTGACGTGAAAGCCGCCGTCGAGGAACTCGAAGGTGGCGTGCTGGCGGGAGACTTCGGTATCGAGGATGCGGATGTCGTTGCGGACTCCGCGTCCGAGGCCGGCCGGTTCTTCGCCGAGTTCGAACCGCGTCCCCTGATCGACTCCCTGGATGACCAGTAAAGTCGCTTTCGCCACAGGCCCACCTTCACGCGCGCCGTCGAAGTCGTCGTCCCACGCCGCCGCCATCATACTCGGGCGAAGGGCCGCTCGCGAATGAAAATGCGCCGCGCGTGCGACGGGCTGCCGTCGCTGAAGCCCCGGCGATTGGGTACAGTTGATGAAGTATCGCCCGATCATCGTTCTGCAAATCAGCCGGCACGCGCTAGCGTCCGGTTCCAGACGTCCGGAACCGGGGGCTAGCGCCCTCCGGCTGATGCACCGAGCTGACTCGTGCACAAAACGGGTTAGGTCACACTTTGCACCATGCCAGTTCCGCGCGTCGCAATCGTCGGCCGGCCCAACGTGGGCAAAAGCTCGCTCATGAACTGGCTGGCGGGCAAGCTGGTCTCGGTCGTCGACCCCACGGCCGGCGTCACCCGCGATCGCGTCGCGTACCTCATGCAGGCCGACGAACGCTGGTTCGAGCTCGTCGACACCGGCGGCATGGGGATCGAAGACATCGACGATCTGACGGCCGACATCGAACGTCAGATCGCCATCGCCATCGATGAGGCCGACGTGTTGTTGTTCGTCGTCGACGGACTCTCCGGGCCAACGCCGCTCGATGCCGAAGTGGCCGCGCGCCTCCGCAAAATCCACAAGCCCACGCTGCTGGTGGTCAACAAATGCGACAACCCGAAGCTGGAAGCCGGCGTGGGCGAGTTCATGGCGCTGGCCGAAGGGCCCGTCGTGGCCACCAGCGTTCGCGGCCAGCGTAACCGGCAGGGGTTGCTGGATGCCGTCCTCGCGGCGCTGCCTCCGGACGACCAGGACGCAGATGCCGCCGCCGAGCCGGTGATGAAGCTCGCCATCGTCGGCCGCCGCAATGTCGGCAAAAGCACGTTCATCAATGCGCTGGCTCAGGAAGAGCGGGTGATCGTCAGCGAGATTCCAGGCACAACCCGCGACAGCGTCGACGTGCGGTTCGAGATCGACGGCCGCCCCTTCATCGCGATCGACACGCCCGGCGTCCGCAAGCGCAAGAGCATGGCCACCGACATCGAGTTCTACGGCCTGGTGCGAGCGCAAAAGAGCATCCGCCGGGCCGACGTCGTGCTGATGTTCTTCGACGCGACCGAAACCGTCTCCCGCGTCGACAAGCAGCTCGTCGAAGAGATCCAGGAGCGGCACAAGCCCTGCGTTTTCGTCGTCAACAAGTGGGACCAGGCCATCGAACAGGACATGACGAGCGAGGCCTGGGGCAAGTACCTCGCACGGTCGTTCGCCTCGATGCGGCACGTGCCGGTGGCGATGCTGACTGCCAAGACCGGCCGCAACGTCCGCCGCGTGATCGACCTCGCGCAGGCGGTTTTCAAGCAGGCTCGCGAGCGCGTCTCGACCGGGATCCTGAACCGGCTGGTGCGGGCCGCGATCGAGAACAACCCGCCGCCGCACCGCAAGAACCGCCGCCCGAAGATCTACTTCGCGACGCAGGTGGCGACGGAGCCGCCGACGATCGTACTGAAATGCAACGACCCGTCGCTGTTCGACCCGTCATGGAAGCGGTACCTCTTGGGCGTGTTCCGCGAGGAGCTGCCGTTCCACGAAGTGCCCATCAAGCTCTACCTGCGTCCGCGGCCGGAGGGCGAAATCGAGGAAACGGCGGAATGAAAGAGCCGCACAGTGGCACAACCGGACGGCGGCCATCGATCCGCAACGTTCTGCAACCGCTCGCGGAGCGGCCATTGGCGGAGCTGTTCGAGCCGCTGCTTGCGGGCGCGCGGTTCCGGCTGGAGCGAATCGTGTCCACCGGACAGGCGACGCCGCCGGGAGAGTGGTACGACCAGCCGACACCGGAGTGGGTGCTGCTTCTCAGCGGTGCGGCCCGGCTGCAGTTCGAGGGCGAGCCTGTCGAGTTCGAACTGCGGCCGGGCGACGCCCTCGTGATCCCCGCCCGCTGTCGCCACCGTGTCGAGTGGACGCCGTTAGACGAGGAGACGGTGTGGCTGGCGCTGCAGTTCGAGGCGGAAGAATCCGCCGCCTGCGAGGAACAATGATGCTCCAGTAGCAGCGCGATTAGCGTTGGATCGCAAGCAGGGCGAGTTCCCGAGAAACACGAGAGTCGCGCCGAGCACGACTCCGGCAAGCATCCAGAAGTAATTCTGCCTCGCTTGTGCGCTCCTCTCCAACTCATCGACGCGCTGTTTGAGGACGGCAAGGTCCTTGGCGGTGGTGGCCGCGTGCTCGTGACCGTGCCACAGATATTCCGACTGCGCGTTCAGGCGGGCGACAGCGACTTCGAGTTCGCGTATCGCGTCGGTGTTCGTCCGCCTCGCCATCATTACTCGTCCGCGAGCTCCTGGACGACCAGATGCAACCGTTCGAGTTGCCTCCTGGTCTCCTGACGGAGTTGGGTGCCCCACAGCCGATACAGGTGCCACCACAGTGACGATTTGTCGCTCAATTCATCCACGGACAAGCGCGTCCGGATCGAACCTTCGTCGTCAGCCAATTGCAACTCGAGGATCGGCTCGCGCTGACCGTTGGAAACAACTGCCCAGTGGGCCGTCACCCGGTGTGCGGTCGGTCCGAGAGCATCGCCCAGGACATCATTCGCCTGGTCGACCAGCGCCCTCAATTCGGCGTCGCGTTCGATTTCGTCGGAAATCTCAAGACCCTGAAGCAACATTCGGCACCTCCCCAGCCATTCTACCCCAGGTTCATGCTCATCAAAAACTCCGCGTTCGTCTTCGTGCGGCGCATGCGGTTGACCAGCAGTTCCATCGCTTCCACGGGGTTCATGTCGTTCAGCACGCGGCGGAGGATCCACACGCGGCGGAGCTCTTCTTCGTCCATGAGCAGCTCTTCACGCCGCGTGCCCGAGCGGTTGACGTCGATGGCCGGCCACACGCGCTTCTCGACCATGCGGCGGTCGAGGTGCAGCTCCGTGTTGCCGGTGCCTTTGAACTCCTCGAAGATCACCTCGTCCATCTTGCTGCCGGTCTCGACGAGGGCGGTGGCGATGATCGTCAGGCTGCCGCCCTCTTCGACGCAGCGGGCCGCGCCGAAGAACCGCTTGGGATGCTGCAGGGCGTTGGCGTCGACGCCGCCGGTGAGGATCTTGCCCGAGTGCGGGCACTCGGTGTTCCAGGCCCGGGCGAGGCGCGTGATCGAATCGAGAAAGATCACCACGTCCTGGCCGTACTCGACCATCCGCTTGGCCTTCTCGATGACCATCTCCGAGACCTGGATGTGCCGGCTGGGCGGCTCGTCGAACGTGCTGGAGATGACCTCGCAGCTCTTGCCCTTCACCTGCCGCTCCATGTCGGTCACTTCTTCGGGCCGCTCGTCGATGAGCAGCACGATGACGTAAGAGTCCGGGTGGTTTGCGATGACGGCCTTGGCCATCTTCTGCAAGAGGACCGTCTTGCCGGCCCGCGGCGGCGAGACGATCAGCCCCCGCTGGCCCATGCCGATGGGCGCGACGATGTCGACCACCCGCGTGCTCAGCTCCTGCGGATCGTCCGAGAGCCGCAGCCGCCGCTCCGGGTGCAGCGGGGTCAGATCATCGAAGAACACCTTCTCGGTGAGGATGTAGGGATCCTCGCCGTTGATGGCCTCCACGCGCAACAGGGCGAAGTAGCGCTCGTTCTCCTTCGGCGGTCGGATCTGGCCGGCCACGGTGGCGCCGTTGCGCAGCCCGAAGCGGCGGATCTGGCTGGGGCTGACGTAGATGTCGTCCGGGCAGGGCAGGTAGTGGTAGTCGGGGCTGCGCAGGAAGCCGAAGCCGTCCGGCAGCACTTCCAGCGTGCCCTCGCCGAACATCAGGCCATTGAGCTTGGTACGTTCCTTGAGGATCTTGAAGATCAGATCCTGCTTCTTGAGGCCCGTGTATTCGGTGATCTGCTCGCTGCGGGCCAGCTCCAGCAGCTCCTTCATCGTGAGCCGCTGAAGCTCCGCGATGTGCACGTCGCCGCGCTTGACCTCTTCGTAGCGCTCGTCGGCGGGGAACACGACCTCCTGCGACTCGTCGGCGTCGAGTTCGCCGTCGCCGTTGGAGCGGTCGCGTCGGAGTGCCGTATCGTCGGTCGCGAGGGCGTTGCCGGAGGGAGCCACACGCGAGCGGGTCGTTCTGGGCATGATGGGATCAGTCCTGACGGGAGAGCGGGAAGTGGAGAGTTCGACGGGCTCCGAGGGCGTCGGAGCCCGCCGGCGGCCGCGGGACAACCGGCGGCAACGGTTCCGGCGAAAAGCGACGACCGGCCCTGCCCGCCGCTTCGTCCGGAGTGGTTCGTGAGGTCAATCGTGGCGGGAAATCGGCTTTCAGCGGTCAGCTTTCAGCCATCAGCCTCCTGAAGGAGAGACGGCGATGGTCAAAGCTGACTGCTGACACTGAACGCTGAGGCAAAAACTACAACCGGCGTGCGAGCACGCGGTCCAGAATCTGGCTTAACTCTTCGAGGGACTGGTGGAGAGAGTGTGAATTCGTGACGGTGAAGTCGGCGAGCCGCTGTTTCACTTCCGGAGGATGCTGGCTGGCCTCGCGGCGGCGTAGTTCCGCCTCGTCCCAGCCGCGGCCGGCCTTCACCCGTCGCAGCCGCTCGTCATGGGAGGTGTCGACGAAGACGACGGCGGTGCAAAGGTCGTTCCAGCCGGCTTCGAGCAGGATCGCCGCGTCGAGCAGCACGGCCTCGATTTCGGGGGTGCGGCGAGCCTCCGCAATGCGCCTGATCAGCTCCTGTTTGATGTGGGGGTGAACGATCTGCTCCAGGTCGGCCCGGGCCTGACGTTGTGCCTTGTCGTCGCCGAAAACCTGCCGGGCCAGTGCCCGCCGGTCGACGACGCCGGTTTCGGTGAAAACAGCGTCTCCAAAACGCTCGCGAATTTTTTGCTGGACTTCCGGCTGCTCGAGCACGCGGTGACCGGCGTCGTCGCCGTCAACGACGACAACCGGGCGTTGCTCAGCCAGTCGGCGGGCCAGCGTCGATTTGCCTGAACCGATGCCTCCAACGATCCCGATCACCGGGACATCACCGCGGGTGGACACAGGGGGAACTCAAACGGTCTTTTCACAATCCCTGGTGAAGCGGGTGCGCGCGTTCCATCGCCCGCGGGGAAGTGATTTTCCGGTGGGAATGCGTATGAGACCTCCATCCTGCGCAAATCGAATCCAACTGTCAACGAAAAACCCCTGAATGCGTGGTCTCAGAGGGTTTGCACCCGAGGGAACCGCCTCGCCAATTGTTCCAGTTGCCGGTCGGATAGAGCACTGCTGTCAAAATGGAGTTCTTCGAGAGCTGGGAGGTCGAACAGCAGATCATGAAGCTGCATCTCGGACAGCGCGAGGTCCGCCATCCAGAGCGCGCGAAGACTCTTCAATGTGGAGATCACAGCGAGGCCCTCATCGTCAATCATGCGTCCATCCAGCCGAAGCCACTCCAGGTTCTTCGATTCCGCAAAGCCGGCGAGGCCGACTCCAGTCACCTTGGTGCGGTCCATGTCCAACCTCTCAAGTCCGCTGAGTGCCGCCAGATGACGGACGCCGTCGTCAGTGATGCGGCTGCACCGTTGAATGTCCAGCGACTGCAAGCTGCGGAGTAGCGCCAGGTGTTCAAGTCCCTTGTCGGTTATCTCGGTATCCTCGATTGCCAGCGAGCGCAGGTTCGGCAGATGCCGAAGGGCGGCGAGGCCTTCATCTGTAAATCCCGATCCGTTGGCTGCGAGTTCCCGGAGCCGCTCGAGCTGGCCCAAGTCGGCAAATCCGGTTCCGGCACACGGCGCCAAGGTGATGTCCAGCGATTCCAAGCCGCTGAGGTGTCGAAGAGATGACAGCCCCTCATCGTCTACTGGAGAGCCCGCCAAGTGGAGCCGGCGCAGCCGACGTCGGCCCATCCACCCCGCGAAGCCGGTACCAGTCACGTTCGTGTCAATCAGCGTAAGCTTCTCAAGCTTATCCAGCGACCTCAGGGTGCCGACCCCTGCATCACTGATCGCGGTTCCATTGAGCACAAGGAATCTCAGGTTCATCAGCTTCGCAATATATTGAGCGTCGCGGTCGTCAAACGCTTCGTCCGTATTGTCGTCGTTGTCCAGAAAGTCTCCGTGGATCCCCAACTCCCGCAGATGAACGGCATCGACAAGAGGTGCGAACAAGTTGTCGTCCGAACTGTCGATCTCGTAGATGTGGAGAATCTCGAGCTTCGGGAGGCGAACGACGGCAGCGAGGCCATCGCTCGTGCAATTGCGCGGCGCTAACAGCTCCAGCACCCGGATTCCGTCGATTTGCCGAAGCAGTTGCAGATTCTCGTCTCGCGCGCTGTGTCCTTCAGGTGCGACGGAGATTCCACTGTCACCATCGCGAATGTTGCCAAGGCGCTCGCCGAAGAATTGTGGATCGATGCGACGCAAAAAACTGGCATCGCCCTCAACACGTCCTTCAAGCGGAGTTCCGATGAACGATTCTCCGGCATCGTCCGGCTGCGGCTCCGACGAACAACCCGCTGCAGTCGCCAGAAACATGCACAGAAAGAGCAAAATCGCCGATGGCCCCGTTCTCAGCGAAGCCTTCACCTCGGCGACCATCTGTTCGTCCGCCTGCAAGTCGGCGCGGATTTGGGCAAGGTTGTCGAAGCAGCAGGCCAGAGCGGCAAACACTTGCGAGAGCGTCAGATGGGGGAACGCCGCGACGATCTGTTCGGCCGACTCGCCTCGCAGCACGTGGTGCACGTAGACGTCGGCAATGCTGATGCGCGTGCCGGCGATGTACGCCCGCTCGCGGCCCTGCCGATCGGCACGAAGCTCGACATACTGCGGAAGCACCGTGGTCATGAACGCATTCTACCACGCCAGAAAAACGAAAAAACCCGCCACCCCTTGCGGAACGGCGGGTCGCGATCTTTCTTGCCGGGCGGCGGGTTCTACTTCACCAGCTTGCCGGTATTCTCGACGACGTCCTTCACGGTCTTTTCGTCGAGCTTGCCCTTCTCCAGGCCGCGGTTGAACTTCACGCGGTTGTCCTTCCACATCAGCACGGTCACTTCGGCGTCTTCGCTGATCTTGTAGTCGGGCGGGCCGACCTTGCCGTCAAAGATCGTCAGCGGCGTGTGCTCGATCCCGTTCTTTTTGGCCAGTTCGGCCAGCTTGGGTTCGGCGGCGTCGGGGTCGTCGGTGAGCAGGACGACGAAGGCCGAGAGCTGCTGGTCCTTGTTCTTGCCGACCTGCTCGTCGACCTGCTTCACCAGCTTGGCGAGATTGTCGTCGATGGAGCGGGTGAAGATGCTGACGACGGGCCGTCCGCCGTAGCGGCAGCGATAGCACAGGCTCTCGCCCTTCTTGGGGCCGGTGACGTCGAGCACGTTGAAGGCGCCGACGAAGGCGTCTTCCTTCAGGCCCGAATCGACGTCACCCGCCGTAGCCGAGGCGGAGAGCGGCAGTCCGAGCACAAAGGCGGGGATGAGAAGATTTCTCATGCTCATTCTCCATTGGGATCCATCGGTAGGGTCAATTGCACGGTTCTGCCGCCCGGCAGAGAGATTGATCGAGGGGTTG
>JAHWKJ010000239.1 GCA_019347905.1 Planctomycetota bacterium | reverse complement strand
TCGACGCACTGGCCACGTCCAGCGTCTGGCTGGGGGCGGCGGCGGCAATCGCGATGGCACACCGCGCACGAGATCTCCGCGTGGGCCGGAAAGCCGAGCACATCGACTGCGAGGTGCCGCAGGTCGAGCGGCCCGGCAGTGTCTGAGCGCCAGAAGACCTTTTTCAAGAACAGGTACAGCCGCCTGCTGGCGGCATCGAGCTGCCGGTAGAGGGCCAGGTCGAAGCCCAGCGTGCCGCCGGTCGCGCGGGCGAACTCGAAGAAGATGGGATCCCAGGCGAAGCGCCACGCCCGTGAGGAATCCCGGTCGAGCGGCAGGCTGTAGTTGAGGAAGCCGAAGGCGACCTGGCGATGCTCCCCGCGGACCGGATCGTAAAAGCGGTCATTCTGATACCGAACTCCCGCCAGCCTGCGGAGCGCGGAGCGGAAGATATCGAATTCGCGGCCGCCGCTTTTGCCGGGCGTGATGACGCCAAGCTTCCGCAGGCAATAGTAAGGGGTCGCCAAAAACTCGGGCCGCGGCTCCCGCTGGCTGAAGGCCAGCGCGAGAAGCCCCCACAGGTAGAATTCGTCGTGCGCGGAGAGCCCGTCGAGCGCCCCGAGGCGCGCCGTCGCCTGGCGGCGATTCCGGCTGCGATCGGTGAAGTAATACCTCGTCTCGAAGACGGCGTTCGCCTGGAGGGACACCGACGGATCGAGCGGGCAGAGAGCATGCTCCACGAGCGTGAGCTGCGCGCAACCGCTGTGCCATGAGGCCGAGCGTCGGGCCGGACGCGATGGGCGCCGGGCGGGACTGCCTGAAGCAGCGCGGGCAGGCCTCAAGATCACGGAAAAGAATAGCATCAGAGCGGTTGCCGGAGGACGAAGACGGATTGACCAAAGCGAGTGGTCGGTGCCCGGCGGCATAGCGTAGCGGCGTCGTCTGGCCTGGGCGCAATGGGCGGTGGTAGGATCGAGCCGCCATGCCGACGTCGAACCGTCTCGGGACCGTCATCACCGTGCTCAACCTGAAGGGAGGCGTCGGCAAGACGCACACCGTGTGGCTGTTGGCATCAGCTTGCGAGGAGCGCTCGCAGCGGATGCTGGCGATCGACGCCGATACGCAGGGCAATCTGTCCAACTCGTTCGTGCGATCCCAGGACACGACGGCTGGAATCGAGGCGCTGCTCGATCCGGCCGACGAGCCCGAGCCCAGAAACCTGATCCTGCCGACGGCATACCCGAGTGTGGACATCATCCCGTCCACGCCCGGCCTGGCGCGGTTCGATCTGGCTGACCAGGGGGAGTGGGAGCAGGCGGACCTGCACCTGTCGTTCGTCGAACCCGTGGCGGCCGTGCGGGAGCTCTACGACCTGGTCGTCTTCGACTGTCCGCCACGGCTCTCGCTGGTCTCGTTTGCGGCGCTGTGCGCGAGCGACTTCGTGATCGTGCCGCTGGAGGCGGCCGACTGGGGCGCGCAGGGCGTCATGCAGGTGACGGCGGCGGTCGACTACGTGCGGACGCGGTTCAACAAGCGGCTGGAGCTGCTGGGATATCTCGTGTCGCGCTTCAAGCGGGCCCGCGCCTACCAGCAGAATTATCTGAGGCAACTTCGCGAGCATTTTGGCGAGTCGACTTTTGACACCGTGGTTCCGGATCTGGCACTGTTCGAGAAGTCCGTGACCGACGCAATTCTGCTCACGCGACATTCGCCCGCCAGTGCCGAAGCCGACGTCGCCCGCAGGCTCCTGGATGAAGTCGCCGCCCGCGCGGAAAGGCTCCGCCGCGGCCGCAACGCAGGCGGCGGACCGCGCATTCGGCACCCCCGCGGCACTGCCCTTGAACGCGCCCGCGGCGAGCGATCCCTCGCATGAGGGACGGCAGCGGCTCCGGGGCGCCTTCGCGATCTCCGTCGCACGCATCCGGTCCGATCCGGCCCAGCCGCGGCGGACGTTTGACGCCGCAGACCTTGCCGAACTGGCAGATTCCATCAGGGCCCGCGGCATCCTGCAGCCGATTCGCGTCTGGTACGTGGCCTCGGAAAATGCGTACCAGATCATCGCCGGCGAGCGGCGGTTCCGGGCAGCCGAGGCGGCCGGGCTGGAGGCCATTCCCTGCATCGTCGAGGACGTGCCGGCGCGTGAGGGGGTACTTCCGCGAAAGACGATCCTCGTCGACCAGATCGTCGAGAACTGGCAGCGATCTGACCTGAACCCCTACGAGCTCTCCGACGCGCTGGCGGAGCTGCGCGACACGCACGACTACAGTCAAAAGCAGATCGCTCGCATGACGGGGAAGCCCGAGAGCGAGGTGTCTCGACTGCTGTCGCTCCAGAACATCGACGCGGCAATCCAGCAGCAGGTTCGTGGCAGTCCCAGCGGCAGCTTCTCCAGACGGCATCTGATCGCACTGGCGCAGCTCCCGGCCGAGGAGCAGCGTCGGATGGCGGAGACCGTGCAGGAATCGAAGCTGACGGCGGTGGAGACGGAGCGCGCCGCCGCAACGATGCGGAAACGCTCACGCGGGAAACCGAGCGAGCGGGCAGCCGGGGCCATCAGGCGCTTTGCGACGCCGAAGGCGACCGTGACGGTCTCGTTTCGCAAAGGTGAAGTCACCGACGACGACGTGCTGGAGGTTCTTCGCAAAGTGCAGGCAATGGTCGAGCAGCGGATTGATGAGTGAAGGAGTTTTCCTGCGACAAATCGCTTCGGCAAGCGAAGAACGCAGGGAATTGCTCGGAGCAATCGGGCCAGTTGTGTACGTGATGCAGAAGTGGCCGAAGAGTGGCAGGGGATGCTCGTAAGACTGCGTCGGCTGTCGGGCGTCTTTCGGTGAGGGGCGAGGAGGCCCGGTTGCGCCTGCGGCGCCATGGGCGTACCGTAAATCCGGACAGCGGTTGTTTCGTTGTCACGGTCATTCACACGAAAGGAGAGATGCATGGTGCAGGCGACGCTCATCAACCACACGGGAGCTCGCGAGGTCACGCTGAACGAGCTGGCCATGATCGAAGCTCCCCCACCGACGAAGACGTGGTATCCAATCGCGCATTTCGACGTGTACCGGACTGTCGCGCAGACGCTTCAGTCGGCCGGCTACGACGTCGGAAAGGAACGCTTCTCGGTCGCACGGGATGGTCATCGCTTCTTTGGAACGCTGGACCTTCAGAACCGCATCACTGAAGGGATCGGGCTCGCCGTGGGGATTCGCAACTCGACGGACAAGTCGTTCCCCATCGGCTTCTGCTGCGGCCAACGAGTCTTTGTGTGCGACAACCTCGCCTTCACCAGCGAGATCGTCGTATCCAAGAAGCACACGCGGTTCGGACAGGATCGCTATCTGGAAGGTCTCTCGAAGGCGGTGGCCTCTCTCGGTCAGTACCGCGAAGCCCAGGGACACTGGATCAATCGACTTCGCTCCGCTCGTCTTTCGGCGGAGGCGGCCGACTCGCTCATCCTGCGGAGCTACGAGGAGGAGCTGATTGGTCCGCGGCTGCTGCCGAAGGTGCTCGGCGAGTGGCGTAAGCCTTCGTACGAGGAGTTCACAGACGGCTCGGCCTGGAGCCTTTGGAACGCATTCACGTCAGTTCTCGGCCGCACGACGCAGGCCACACAACCCGCGAAAGCAGCCCTCATGACGATCCGGCTGCAGCGGCTCTTCTCGGAGAACGCCTATGTCGACGTCCCGCAGGAACGACGGGGGCTCCCAGCGCTCGGGGAACAGCCCGCCGGTCTGGAAACGACGGGTTTGGACGGGAGCCCAGATTGAGGTGGCCGTCTGGTCCCGCACGGTCGGAGAAGGCAAGGAAGAGCGGGAAATGCTCTCCGCCACCATCTCCAAACAGTACAAAAGCGGGGACGAATGGAAGGAGACCGGTTTCTTCAACCACAGCGAAGTCGCCGTGGTGGCCTCTCTCCTTCAGGAAGCCTTCGCCTACATCACGGAGGAGATGGCGAGGGAATGACCCGGCAGCCCCGGCTGCCCGCCCCCTGTTCGCAGGGGGCTCTTTGGGTTGATCGTCCGCTTTAGCCGGTCAGCGACCCTGACCTGCCGAGTGGTCTGTGAGATCCATGTGTCTCGCTTCAAGGTCACCGAATCAAAGGGCGCGGATATCCGCGGTCCCCGACACTGGCGGTGAACCCTGTGCACTCGGACCATTCACTATTCGCCGGAGTTGTCGGCTTGTCGGTCTATCCCTCGCTCTCGGGCCGTTAGAGGAAGTGAGCGTCTGCTGTCCCGGTGTCTGTCGGCCTTGACGCTGCGGGTGCGATGACGCGTCGCAAGCGCTCCTCTGATTCAGCCTCAATGACGCGGGGCGGGACGAAGTAGTCCGACTGGAAGTTCTTCTCGACGAGCTGCTGCATCTCGTCAATCACTTCCGGCATTTCTTCCATCAGCCGGTCGGTTTCCCAGGAGAGATAGCCGGGAGCTGTGCGCTTCACATCCACATCGAGCAGCGCCGGCTCATCGACGAGCCGCACGAAAGCCCTGCCGCGCGAGAGATTGCGGATGTTCCGCGCCCAGACGTTGCGGTCCTCGTCGAACGTCACGTAGCTCCGGCTGGAGAGTTCCACGAAGTCCTGATGGACCGGCACGAGCGTCTCGTGCTTCCCGTCGGTCGCGGCCGACGCTGAGGCGCGGCCACTGCCGCTGGCTTCGGTCTTCGAATGCGTCAGAGGAGCGAGCTGCCCGTAGCGGTCGAACATCAGCCGGCGCGACCAGCCCTCTCCGTAGCTGGAATTCCAGTTCTCCGCGTCGGATCGCGACGTTGAGCAACTCGAAAGCTCGCGCGTCCGGTGGCCGGCGATCCGCTGCCTGCGGGAGTAGATCTCGTCCTTGATGCGTGCGGGGTCGAAGGTGATAGACGCCAGTTCATGGGCCAACAGGTCTGCGTCCTCGCCCTGGACACCGAAGACCATCCGGCTTTGGGCCTGGAAGATGATCGTCGTGAGATCGATGTCGCCCCGCTCCAACTGGCTGAACGACTGGTGGCTCAGAATGAGCTTCACGCCCCGCTGCCGCATTTCCGGAATCGCCGATTCGATGTCCGGCCCGACGAAGCGCTGGAATTCGTCGAGAAAGAGAAACGTCGGGTAGCGGACGCCCAGGGGCAGGGAGCGGGCGGTGCTGAGCACTTCATTGATGACCATGCCGCCGATGGCGTCTGCGATCTGTTCCGGCAGGCGATTATTGGGCGCGAGGTTGAGGAGTACGATCCGGCCATCCCGCATGAAGCGATGCATGTCGAGGTGGCTGTGGCTCGATCCGAACATCAGCCGCAGGATCGGAGATTCGAAATAGGGTTTCAGGCGGTTCTGGGTCGATTCCAGCACGCGCATGACCTCGCCGGAGCGTGAGCGCATCAGCTCCTGCCACTCGTACTGCAGCCGCGGCGGCAGGGCCTGAAGCAGGGGGCGGTGGTAGGGCGATCCGGGCAGGATGAAGTGCATGCAGTCGGCGACCGTCAACCCCATCTGGGCCGCGGCCCAGAAGCTGTTGAACAGCCACCGGGCGAGCCGCGGCATCTCTTCGAGGTTCTGCGAACTCCAGCCTCGCAGGACGATCTCCGACGTGCGCGTGGCCTTGTAGAAGCCTTCGCCGTCCGTCTGGAACCGCAGGGGATTGAAGCCCATCACCACGTCTTCGCGCGACGGTTCGACGTATACCAGCCGCTCCCGTACGTCGTCCGTGCAGAAGTCCGACGCCATCCAGAGCAGCAGCTCGAACGAGAGGTTGCCCATGCGGTCGATGATGACGACGCAAGGCTCGTGAACCGGATCCCGCAAGAGCTGGTGCAGGATCGTGTGGATCGCCGTCGTCTTTCCTTTGCCGGTGCCCCCGATCAGATGCCAGTGCGTGTCGAACGATCGCCGCGGGATGCGGACCGGATGGTTTGTGCCGTGAATGTGCCCGAGCAGGTACGATCTCATATCTGCTCCAAGATGCTCGCCGAGAGCTCGGTGTAGCGTTCCTTGAGCTGCGCGAGGAGCATCCGCCGCATGCGTTCGTCCGGGCAGTCCTCAATGTCGCGCTTCTGCTCGTCGAACCAGGCGGTGAGTTCCGTGAGCGATTTGAAGCGCTGCGACTCGCCGACCTTCTCGCGATGCTGCTCGATGATCCGTGTAAGCTGCGCCGCCCGCTCCTCAACGTGCTCGGGGGCCTTGCTGTCCGCGAGGTAAGTGTTGCAGAAGGCGGTAAAGTCCTCGCGAGGAAATCGGTCGCTGATTTCCGGCGCGTACAGGCTGTAGAGCAGATCGACCCGCGCCCGAGCGTCCTCGCGCCGCTTCTGGTGCGTTCCTTCCACCCGCTGCCGCTCACATGCCTGGCGGTTCTGTTCTTCCCGCTCGATCTTGAGCTGCCGCTGGAGCCGGCGGCTCCGGGCCGAGCGGATGGCGCGGCGGATCGCTCTTGGGCCGGCGCACAGCACCGACCATAGCGCCCGCACAAACCAGCGGATGGCAAACTGCGCGGCGTCGATTGCGACGAGGATCCCGATGAGGGTGAGGCTCACGGGGGCTGTGAAAACCAGAAGTGTTCCCACGAAGCCGACGCCGACCCACGCATCATCATCCAGCTTGCTCGGCTGCCGAAGCCGTTTCCAAAGACTTTTCAGAAGCCGAATGGTCACCATCGCACTCGTCCTTTCCCGGGAACGCTGTTGTCCGCGGCGGCAACGCCCCATTGTGGGACGAACGGAAAACGGTTTCAATTGTTCAGCGACGCCGCCTCCCCCCCACTGGTAAGCCCGAACGGCAGGACAAGCCGGCGTACCAGGGAACCGAACGCACCATCCGCGGACATTCAAGCCGATCCCGGCTTCTCGTTCTCGAACCGCTCGATCAGCTCTTCGACGGCCATGCCGCCGCCATCCCGAACGCGCAGAAGCGCGTCGCGGAATGCCTCGCGGTGCCGCGGATGGACGCCGACGAGGCGGCGATAGATGGCGGCGAACTTTTCGCGAAAGACTCGGCAGGTCTCCGCTTCCCAGGATGCGGCAATGTCGGCATTCGCTTCGAGGCGTTCGAGCGTGAGTTCCGCCTTCCAAGCCTCCGCTTCCGGCGAGGTTGGATGCACGGAAAAATTATGACACGGGTGTTGACAAAGCGCAAATCGAGTTTACGATGATCTCCGCTCGATTCGACAGAATCGGAGGCCAGTAGACGGCCGATTCGGACGATGCTTGCGAGCATCGCAGGTCGGTTGCCTGGCTGCATCATCCCGGCCTCGGGATCCTTTGTGCCGAGACGCCCCCATTCTCCGGGTGCCTCGGCATCGTTTCTTTCTGAGGTCGAGCGATGATTACCGAGCGAGACATTCAGGTCCTTCTGGCCGTCGTGCGCTACTTCGTCCTGAACCGGGCGCAGATTCAGCGGTTGTGCTTCCCGGAAGACCAAAACGGCCGCGTTACGCGCCGCCGCATCCAGTCGCTTATCGCAGCGGGGATGCTGAGCCGGCAGACGATGCGGTTCTGCCATCCCGGTGCGGTGCCGGCCCCCGTCTATTACCCATCGCGGCGCGGCTGCGAATTCCTCGCCGCTCACTTCGGGGATGAGCGGTATTTGCTGACGCCCACGCAGGCGCCGACGCCGCACCATGTCTGGCACTGGCTGGCGGTCTCCGATACGCACATCACGTTCGACGCCGCGATCGCAGAGCAGCGCGACGTGCAGATGGCCGGATGGCTCAACGAGTGGGATATCGCGAACAAGGATGAGTCGGCACCCGAGAAGCGGTTCCGGCTGTATCTGCTCTTGCGGCCCAGCCCGCGACTCGTCTGTGCTCCCGATGCGGCATTCCTGCTCTCGACGCGCGGCCACTCGAAAGTCTTCTATCTCGAACAGGACCGCAACACGAGCGGCACAGAGCGCATCGCCGCGAGCAAAACACCGGGCTATGCGGCGCTGGGTGTGGAGCGGTTGCATCGCCGGCACTTTCCGGAAGCGACGGCGGATTCGTTCACCGTGCTTATGGTGACGCCGAGCGCGAGGCGGCGGGAAGCGCTGCGCACGGCGATCCGCGGGAAGCCTGGCGCGGACCTCTGGCGATTCGTCTCGGCCGAAGACCTCACGCCCGAGAATGCGCTCCATGCGCCGATCTGGCATGGCTGTGAATCGCCGGCCGCGGCGCTCGTGAAGGGGGCGGAGTCATGACGCTGTACCGCCGCATGTTCCATCGCCTGTCCGCCCCGGTACAGGCGCGTGTGAAATTCATGATGCGAATAAACCAAAGTGCAGGGCCAGCTTACGGGGTGCCAGGGGCTCGCTCACGGCCGTTCGCGACCCCTGGCCTCTCCGCCGTTCCATGCCTCCCGCTCCTTCCGTCGCGGGGCACGGACGCTCGCTGGCGCGAGCTACGCCGGAGAGGCCAGGGCTGCGCCCCGGCACCCCGCCGCGGCCGAGCCGCGGGCCGCTGGCGCGGCACGCTGGCCCCTCCGGAATTCCAGGCGATTTCAGGCATTCACCCCGCGGCTGTCGACCAGGGACTTCAGCTCTCGGGGTGGGTTTTGTCCCTTTCCGACGTTTCGTATGGACACGAAAAAGAAGAAAGCCAGCCTCTTCAGGCTGGCCTACGGGACCCCGAAGGAGCGGCGCAGGAAGGGTCTTCCGGGACCCTTCTTCGACCTCGCCGTCTTCGGGGCATTCATCGCTCTTGGGCTGGAGTACCTCGTGTAATCCAAACATGCCTTCGGCATGGGCGCAAGGGCTTTTTGTCTCTTTCCTCTCAGCGTATGGAAGCAAAGAAGAAAGCGCCGGCCAAGAAGCCGGACGGGAAGAACACCCCCGTGAAGGTGGTTCGGATCGACGACGTGTCCGCCAGCATCTTCGCCCGAGATCGGCAGATCGGGGGAGAGAACCGGACCTTCTACAGCGTGACGTTCTCACGCTCGTACAAGGATTCGACCGGGCAGTGGCGGTACACGAAGTGGTTCGATGTGGAAGACCTTGGAAAAGTGGTCGCTGTCGCCCAACAGGCGAGCGAGCACATCCACGGCCTTCTGAAGTGAGCGGAGGGGACCGGCCCTGGCGGTCCC
>JAHWKJ010000238.1 GCA_019347905.1 Planctomycetota bacterium | reverse complement strand
TGCCGCCTGCCGAACTGCACTGGTCGCTCTACGGCGTGCCGGAACAACTCGAATGTCACGAGACGCAGGAGGCCTACTGGGAGCTGCAGAAGTTCCTGATCCTGGCGCTGAAGGCGAACCCGAACGTGCTGGAGTGCCTCTACACTCCGCTGGTCGAGCAGGCGACGCCGCTGGCCGAGGAACTGCTCGGGATGCGCTCCAGCTTCCTGTCGCGGCTCGTGTACCAGACGTACAACGGCTACGTGATGTCGCAGTTCAAGAAGATGCAGGCCGATCTCCGCAACCGGGGGCAGGTGAAGTGGAAGCACGTGATGCACCTCATCCGGCTCTTGATCTCGGGCATCAGCGTGCTGCGGGAAGGCCTCGTCCCTGTGCGGGTCGATGAGCACCGCGAACAACTGCTGGCGATCAAGCGCGGCGATGTGACGTGGGAGGAAACCGAGAAGTGGCGCCTCAGTTTGCACGGTGAATTCGACAGGGCGCTGAAGGATTCCAAGCTGCCGGATAGGCCCGATTACGCGAAGGCGACTGAGTTTCTCGTCAAGGCGCGCCGCGCGGCGCTGGCAGAAGGGCTGCCGTGATGATTGATCCCCGCCTGCACCACCAGGTCGAACAGCATGCCTACCGGCTCGTGTTCGCCACGATCAGCGGCGCCCACCTGTACGGCTTTCCGTCACTGGACTCGGACTACGACCTGCGCGGCGTTCACCTGCTGCCGCTCGAAGAAGTCGTCGGATTGAAGACGGGCCCGGAGACGGTGGAGAAGTCCGGGATCCACGACGGGCTTGAAATCGACCTCGTCACCCACGATGCCGGCAAATTCTTCGCACTGATGCTCAAGAAGAACGGCTACGTGATGGAGCAGGTGTTTTCGCCACTCGTGGTGCATACGACGCCCGAGCACGACGAACTGAAGGCCATCGCCGCCGACTGTCTGACCAGGCACCACGCCCATCACTATCTCGGCTTTGCTGCCACACAGTGGAAGCTGTTTCAGAAGGAAGACCCGCCGCACGTGAAGCCGCTGTTGTACGTCTACCGTGTGCTGCTGACGGGCATCCACCTGATGCGGGCGGGAGAGATTGAGGCAAACCTCGCGCGGCTGAGTGACGACTTCCAACTGCCTTATGTGCCGGAGCTGATCGAGCGCAAAGTCAGCGGCCCGGAGAAGGGACGGATCGAGTTGGCGGACCTCGATTTCTACCAGCGGGAGTACGAGCGGTTGGTTTCGGAACTCGAGCAGGCTTTCCAGTGCAGCTCGCTGCCGGAATCGCCGGCCGGCGCCACCGCTTTGCATGAATTCCTGGTTCGGCTGCGGCTGCGCAACCGCCGTACCGAACCGGCGCATTGAGGATGCAGATCAAGATCCCGAATCTCTCGCTCGTCGTCCTCATCGGCCCCAGCGGGTCGGGCAAGAGCACGTTCGCGCGCCGGCATTTTCTGCCGAGCGAGGTGCTCTCGTCCGACGACTGCCGGGCGCTCGTCAGCGACGATGCGAACGATCAGGCGGCGACGAACGACGCCTTCGACGTGCTGCATTACGTCGCCGCCAAACGGCTGGCGCGCGGGCGTCTGACCGTGGTCGATGCGACCAACGTGCAGCCCGAGGCGCGGAAGCCGCTGGTTCAGCTCGCCCGCCGGTACCACTGCCTGCCGGTCGCCATCGTCCTGAATGTTGCGGAGAAGATTTGCCACGAGCGGAATCGCGGCCGCGACGAACGGGCTTTCGGACCGCACGTCGTGCGCCAGCAGCGGGCGCAGCTTCGGCGGTCGCTGAGGGGACTGAAGCGGGAGGGCTTCCGGCACGTCTTCGTGATGGACGCGGTCGAGGAGATCGACTCCGCCACCGTCGATCGCGTGCGGCTGTGGAACGACCGCCGGGGCGAGCGTGGGCCGTTCGACATCATCGGTGACGTGCACGGCTGCTGCGATGAGCTGGAGGAACTGCTCTTGCGGCTCGGCTACGAAGTCCTCGCCGCCGCGCCTGCCGCTGCCGCACTACACAGCGCCCCGGTCTATGCCCATCCCGCGGGCCGCAAGGCGGTGTTCGTGGGCGATCTTGTGGACCGCGGGCCGCGAATCCTCGATGCGGTGCGCATCGTTTGCAACATGGTCGCACATGGCAGCGCTCTATGCGTCCCCGGCAACCACGACATGAAACTGCTGCGAAAGCTGCGCGGCCGGGATGTCCAGGTCACGCACGGTCTGGCAAATTCGCTCGCGGAAATCGATGCACTGCCTGAGGGAGTTCGGGAACCCTTCACCCACGAGCTGGCGGAGTTTCTCGACGGCCTTGTCAGCCATTATGTGCTGGATGACGGGCGGCTGGTCGTGGCGCATGCCGGCATGAAGGAGGACATGCAGGGCCGCGGCTCCGGCAAAGTACGCGACTTCGCCCTGTATGGAGAAACCACCGGCGAGACAGACGAGTTCGGCCTGCCGATTCGCCACAACTGGGCGGCCGAGTATCGCGGCTCGGCAATCGTCGTCTACGGCCACACGCCCGTTCCCGAACCCGAGTGGCTCAACCGCACGGTCAACATCGACACCGGTTGCGTCTTCGGCGGCCGGCTCACCGCCCTGCGCTATCCGGAGAAGGAGTTCGTCTGCGTCGGAGCGCGGCGGACGTATTGCGAACCCGCTCGCCCGTTTCTCGCCGAGCCGGAACATGGGCCCGTCCTGACCGCCCAGCAGATCCACGACGATGTGCTCGACGCCCAGGACGTGCTCGGGAAACGAATTATTCCGACGCGCCTGCAGCGGAACGTCACCATCCGCGAGGAAAACGCCGTTGCGGCACTGGAGGTCATGAGCCGCTTCGCGGCGGATCCCAAATGGCTGATCTACCTGCCGCCGACGATGTCGCCCTGCGAGACGTCTCACGAGCCGGAACTCTTGGAGCATCCCGCCGAGGCCTTCGCCTATTTCCGCAGCCAGGGTGTGCCGCAGGTGATTTGCGAAGAGAAGCACATGGGGTCGCGAGCGGTGGCGGTCGTTTGCCGGAACGCGGAGGCTGCGCGGGAGCGGTTCGGCGTCGCCGACGGCACTTCGGGCATCGTCTACACCCGCACCGGCCGGCGGTTCTTTGGGGAGCCGAAACTCGAAGAAGATCTGCTCGAACGATTGCGTGCGGCACTTTCCGCCACCGATTTCTGGAAGGATTTCGCGACGGACTGGGCGTGTCTCGACTGCGAGCTGATGCCCTGGTCGGCCAAAGCACAGGAGTTGCTGCGCGCCCAGTACGCTGCGGTCGGCGCGGCCGGTCGTGCGTCGCTGCCGGAAGCCGTCGCAGCCCTCGAACAGGCCGCCGGGCGCACCAGCGGCGAAGAGCGGTCGAAGCTCAGCGCGATTCGCGACCGGTATCTCGATCGAGAGGCAAACATCGTTCGCTTCATCGCCGCGTACCGGAACTACTGCTGGCGCGTGGATTCCATCGACGATCTCAAGCTGGCTCCCTTTCACCTGCTGGCCACGGAAGGCAAGGTCCATTCCGAGCGGGACCACCTGTGGCACATGGAAACGCTGGCGGAAATCTGCCGCCGCGATGCCGACCTCCTGCTGGCGACGGCGTACAGGGTGCTGGACATCACCGACCCGGCCAGCCAGCAAACCGGAATCGACTGGTGGACCAGCCTGATCGACCGCGGAGGCGAGGGCATGGTCGTCAAGCCGCTCCAGTCCGTCGTCCGCGGGCGCAAGGGCCTCGTGCAGCCGGCGGTGAAGTGCCGCGGGTCCGAATACCTGCGGATCATCTACGGGCCGGACTACACGGCGCCCAAGCATCTTCAGCGGCTCCGCAGTCGCGCGCTCGGCCGCAAGCGGTCGCTCGCGCTGCGAGAGTTCGCGCTGGGCATCGAGGCCCTGGAACGGTTCGTTCGCAAGGAGCCGCTGCGCCGGGTGCACGAATGCGTCTTCGGCGTGCTGGCGCTGGAGAGCGAGCCGGTCGATCCGCGGCTGTAACGTGGATGCGCGAATGCTGCGCCCAGATATTGCTTTCGCCCAGCCGCTCAGCCTTCTAGTAACTCGGACACGCCTCCGGCGAATGTGCTGTCGGTCACCCGGCGTTGAACGTGTGCGGCCGCGGCAGTATTCTCTCTTTGCGAGGACGATCAACAGGAGAACAGGCGATGGCTGGCGAGCCGTTGTTTCGCATGTTGCGCCGTGCAGCCCTTGCCTGTCTTTGCGGGGCACTTCTGCTCGCAGCCGGTTGCGGCGACGACGAGCCGCAGGACGAGGGCGGGAAAGCGCCCGGCAGCATTCCGGTCGCGGCCAATCGTGCCGTGGAGAGCACCGGCGGTGGCGAGGCGAAGCCCGTTCGCCAATTGCAGGAAGTCACCGCCGCGCTGGACGACGCCATTCGGTTGCTCGACCAAAAGCGATACCGTGAGTTTCTGGAATACTATGCACCGGTCGAAACACTCCGTGAGCTCCGTCGGACGCGTGACTTTGACCTGGCTGCTCAAGATCTGGGGGCACCGGGCGTGGCCGCGGAACTCTTGACCACGCTGCGAAAGGCCCGAGCGGTTACTCCGGTGCACGACGAACTCCTGGCCCACGCGTCTTTCACCGTTGAACTGACCGCGGACGAGAGAGCCGGCCCATCGGGCGACGATCCGCCGGCCGCGCCCACAGGCATCGTGCTCGATGGCTATCCAGGCGACCTGCCGGATGTTCTGGACGCGGCGATTGCCACGCTCGAAAATGGCGAATATCGCACGTTCGTGTTGCAGTTCTATCCCCACGACGTGGTGAAACGGCTGATTCATCACGACAAGCTCGACAGCTTGACGAGTCGCTTTGCTGAAAGGCCCGAAATGGCAGAGAGCATGATAGCCGATCTCCGAGCTCTGAAAGACATCCAGCCGAAGTTGGACAAAAACGCGGCATTGGCCACTTACGCACTTCCGGGCGGCAAAGAGCCGATTCGTCTGCAGAAGACCGCTGGAACGTGGCGGCTGTACGATGAGGCGACCGCCGTGTATCGGGAAATCTCGCGTCTCGAAAGCCTCAAGCCGCCGGCAACCACGGTGACGATCGTCTTCGAGCGGCTGGGCGATCGCTGGCGACTGCTTCAGGTGCCTTGACTCCACGAAGGAAACACCATGCATCGCGTGCGCGCCTCTAAGGCCCGACATGCATTTACCATCGTGGAATTGCTCGTCGCAGCGGGCACTGCGGTCCTGCTGCTGGCGTTGACGGTGCCCGCGATCGGACAGGCTCGCCAGCGGGCGCAACTGCTATCATGTGAAAACAACCTGAAATTCATCGGGCTCGCGTTGTACAACTACCACGAAACCCACGGTCCAATGCCTCCCGGCTGGGTGGCGGACAAGACCGACCCTCAGGCCGGGTCTTGGAGGGGCTGGCAGGTCAGCATCCTGCCGCAGATGGATAATGCGCAGCTCTCCCAGCGGATCGACTTTGACGCTCCGCTCCCGGCGGCGGGGGCGGCGACGGCGGGAGGTCTCACATTTCAGGAACCACTCGGCGTCTATCGCTGCCCCTCAGATCCAACTCCCGATGTCAACGCTTTGCGGTCGAATTACGGCACGTCGAATTATTCCGGCAACTTTGGCAGCAGCCCGATTCCACGCTGGCACTCCGGGCGGACGACGACGTTCTGGCCCGGGCAGGTGCCCACGCCCACCAAGTCGGATGGCGTTTTCTGGTGGAGCAGCAGCACCCGCATGCGAGAGATGGTTGACGGTCCCTCGAATACATTCCTGGTCGGCGAGCGGTCCGTCTCCAGCGCGGCCGGCATCTGGCCAGGGGTGTTGCGCAACAGTACCGAGAACGATCAGGTGACGGACTGCAGTTACAGTTCACCGCTCGGCGGGGGGCTGACCTCGTTTTCCAGCCGACACCAAGGCGGCGCCAATTTCCTGATGGGCGACGGGCGGGTGGTGTTCATTTCCGAGCACGTCGAATCGCTGCCAGCGCCGGAACTGGGCGTGTATCAGAAGCTGGCGAACCGCGAGGACGGCATGCCGATCGGCATCGACTTCTAGTGCAGGTTGATTACTGCCTGGGGGCGGCCGGGAGAACGCGGGTTTCTCAAAGCTTCCAGCCCGGGCCATCTGGTCGAAGATGAGCGCCCGCGCGATTAGAGCGGCGAGCAGCGCATTTGTGGCGCCCGCGACCAATCAGTCCGTCGAGGTATTTGCCAGATCGCCAATGACCTGGGCGACGCCTTCGTAGTCGAAGACCGCCGGCACGCCGCCCGGCCCCACGAAGAGCGCAACGCCGTCGCGCACGACCAGTGCTTCGGGATGGTCGATCTCCAGCCGCCCGCCATTCACCAGCGACACGGTGAAGGGCCGGAAGGGCGTCCGACGCCGGAACGTCTGCAGCGTGCTGTCGAAGGTCTCGCGGTCCATGTCTGATGCTCTGTGGTCGCGGGCATTTTCATCGTACTGCGATTTGGCAACCGGGGCAACGTGCCGTTCGAGCACAGGAGTGGCGCTCTTCTGCGAGTGCCACGGGAGTGAGAACGATTCTCCGGCCGGGATCTCAACCGAATTCTCGACGCCCGTCTGAACGGCGCGCCGAGCTCACGCGAGGATGTCGCGGACGACGTGGCCGTGGACGTCGGTGAGGCGGCGCTCGATGCCGTTGTGGTAGTACGTCAGCCGCTCGTGGTCGAGGCCGGCCAGGTGCAGGATCGTGGCGTGGAAGTCGTGCACGGTCACGACGTTCTCGACCGCCTTGTGGCCGAAGTCGTCGGTGGCCCCGTAACTGAACGGGGCTTTGACGCCGGCGCCGGCCAGCACGGCCGTGAAGCCGTGCGGGTTGTGGTCGCGGCCGGAGGCGCCCTTCTGGAAGGTGGGCATGCGACCGAATTCGGTGCACAGCACGACCAGCGTTTGCTCCAGGAGGCCGCGTCGCTTCAGATCGGCGATGAGGGCCGCCGTCGGCTGGTCGAGAATCTCGGCGTGGCCGGGGTACTGTTCGGCAATCTTCTTGTGGCCGTCCCAGTTGCCGACGCCCTCGCCCATGGCATACGCCCCGTTGAACAATTGCACGAACCGCACGCCGGCTTCGATCATCCGCCTCGCCAGAATGCAGTTGCGGGCATAGCCGGCTTTGACCTGGTTCGACTCGTCATCGGCGCCGTACTCGGCCAGCACGTGCTTCGGCTCGGTGGAGAAGTCCATAACGGCGGGGACGCTCAGTTGCATACGGGCGGCGAGCTCGTAGCTGGCGATGCGGGCCGATAAATCGCTGTCCGGGCCGAAGCGTGCGAGGTCGCGCTCGTTCAGGCTGCGCAGAAATCGGCTCGTCGCCTCATCGGCCGCCGACGGAATCGATTTCGGCGCGTGGAGATACCGCACCGGATGCGTCGCGCCCAGTGCGGTTCCCTGAAACTGCGCCGGCAGAAACCCCGCCGCCCAGTTGTTGCCCGCCGCCTGCGGCAGTCCGCGGGGATCGGGAATCGCGACAAAGGCGGGCAGGTTGCGGTTCTCGCTGCCCAGTGCCCACGACGTCCACGCGCCCATCGACGGAAAGCCGTCCACGTTGAAGCCGGTGGACATCACGTTTTCGCCGGGACCATGCGTGTTGGTCTTCGTCGTCAGCGAGTGGATGAAGCAGAAGTCGTCGGCGAGTTCTCCCAGCCGCGGCAACAGGTCGCTGGTCATCTTTCCGCACCGGCCGCGCGGGCGGAAGCTGCGGATCGGACGGGCGAGATTGCCGTTCTCGCCCTGAAAGGTCACGAGGCCGTCGCCGCCCGGCAGCGGTTGCCCGTCGCGGCGGAACAGTTCCGGCTTGTAGTCGAATGTGTCGAGTTGACTGAGAGCGCCCGAGCAGAAGATGACGAGCACGTTCTTCGCCCGCGGAGCAAAATGCGGACGGCGGGCGCGGTACGGATCAGCGGAATCGATCTCGGGCCGGAGTGGCGAGTCGTCTGCGGCGAGCAAACCGTCGTCGCGCAAGAGTTGTGCCAGGGCCGCGAGACCGAGTCCGCCTGCCGAGCGCCCGAGGAAGCGGCGGCGGTTGAGAGCACTCTGGCTAGGATGGTTTTCCTGCGGCATCAGTGTTTACGTCGCGAAAGTTCGAAGCAGAGTCAATCAAACGGATGCGGTGCAATGTGCTGTCGTGAAAGGCCGCTTTCAGCCCCGGCAGGGGCGCCGGATAGTAGCCCATGGCGCAAGCCATGGGGATGAGCATTGATTCGCGGCTATCCCAGCCCCGGCAGGGGCGACAGAAGCGCGAGACATGTTCTGTCGCCCCTAACGGGGCTGCGGAGACATTTCGAAACGATTCTCCCCATGGCTCGCGCCATGGGCTACGGTCTGTCGCCTCTGCCGGGGCTGAAAACGCTACCGCAGAAACAGAAACTCGTTGGCGTTGAACACCGCACGGCACAGCGCGTGTAACCCGTGCCGATTGACCAGATCAACGGCCGCGGTCAACTCGTCCGCGTCGGGGCTGCGGCCGAAAGCCAGCAGCCACACGCGTTCGACGTGAAGCGCCGCATCGTCACCGACTTCCCGCTCGACGCGAGCCGCAAACCGTTGCGACTGGTCGAGCACGAAATCGCTGTTGAAGAGGGCCAGCGACTGAATGGGCGTCGTCGACTGGTTGCGGCGAGGGGCGACCTGGCCGGCGTCGGGGCAGTCGAACGATCCAAAGACGGCATCCTGTTCCATCCGCAGCTTGAGCGCGTAGACCATGCGGCGGAACTCGCTCCGGCCGAACTCGTCCTTCGGGATCCAGTTGCGCGAGTAGTTGTCGTTGGGGTGGAACATCAGGAAGCCTGGACCTTCCATCCGCACGTCGAGTGAACCGGAGACGAGCAGGACGTTGTCGCGGATGGCTTCGGCCTCCATCCGTCGCGGCGGAAATCGCCACAGGAGCGCCCCGCGGGCGTCGCGCGCGAGGGCTTCCGCCCGCGGCCGGCTCGACTGCCGGTATGTCGCCGATGTCAAAAGCAGCCGGTGAATGTGCTTCAGGCTCCAGTCGCTGTCCACAAGCTCGCACGCCAGCCAGTCGAGCAATTCGGGATTGG
>JAHWKJ010000237.1 GCA_019347905.1 Planctomycetota bacterium | reverse complement strand
TTCCAGCGAGTTCTCGCACTTGCACTTCCAGTTGGCGGGAACGTCATAGTCGAGCGTGGCGGCCAGGCGGCGGTCGTCGGAGCAGAGTTCCTCCGCCACGTCGAAGCCCGGGCCGAGATAGTCTTCCAGCGGCGGGGCGTCGTCGCTCAGCGTGGCGAAAATCAACTGACCGGCGGTTTGCGTGCGGTAGCGCTTGAGGCCCAGCGCCCCTTTCGTCATGGGCTTGAAGCTCTGCGCGTCGGGAATCTTCCGCGTGTTCCCATCGCAGTCGAATTCCCAGCCATGGTACTGGCAGCGGAGCTTCTCGCGTGCAGTGCCGCAGGCGTCCTTCGCAATGCGTGAGAACCGATGCGGGCAGACGTTCAGAAACGTTTGGAAGCGGCCCTCGCAGCGCCACACCAGCAGCGGATAGCCCAGGAGTTCGAGCGTGAGGAAGTCGCCCTCGCGCGGAAGGTCGCTCTTCGTGCCCACGAGATGCCATCCCGGCCGGAACAGCGTCTCCAGCTCGCGCGCGTGCTGTTCCGGCGAGGAATAGTCCCCGGGAGAGAGCAGTTGCGGGAGGTGGGAGTCGTGGAGGAACATCGCTACATCGAATGACCAATGACCAATGACCAATGACCGAGCGGAAGTTGCATCGCGTTTACTTTTCAGACACGGGTGGGGGTGGGTGATCGAGTTCCGGCGCGCCGCGAAGAGGCAAGCGGACGGCGTTTGCTTGAACTAATGCGGCCGCGTGACCCGCTCTCGCTCGCATTGGTCATTGGATCCATTGGTCATTCCTTTGACGTATTCCTGAAAGTGCCAGCAGCGCTCTTCGCGGATCGAGATCACTCCGTCCGAGGGTCGCTCCGGGGCCGCGAGGCCGCGCTGGACTTCGGGGAGAATGCCGGCGTCTTCGTACGAGACCTTGGTGAAAAACTTGCGCCCCCAGCGGGACATGGCCCGGCCCAACAACCGGGACCGGATGCCGCCGCTCCTTCCACGATAGCAGAAGAACCAGGTGCGGATGCGCATCTTTCCCGGTGAAACGGGCAGGATGGCCTCTGCCCACGCGAACAGCCGCATCTTGCCGAACATCAGGTTCGGAAATACCAGCCAGTGCTTGTACTCCAGATCGGGCTCGCGCCGGATCAGCCGGTGCACCAGGCGGTCGAGCAATTGCTCGCAGGGTTCGTGGCTGGCGAAGGTGCTGCCCCAGTCGGCCAGCTCGTGCGTGCAGCGTTCGGCCTCGGGCGTGCGGCCGAACGTCGTCGGATGCACGAGGTCGACGTGGTAGCTTTCGAGAGCGTTTTCGATCTTCGTCTTCCAGTTCGCCGCCACCGGGAGGTCCATGGTGAAGAAGTGCCGCTGCTCGGCCGAGCAGAGTTCCTGCGCCGCCTCGTAAGCGGGGCCGAGCGCCTCCGCCAGCGACGGGGCATGTTCGCTGAGGTTGACGAAGATGAGCTGGCCGACGGTCTCGGTGCGGTACTTCTCGAGGCCGAGTGCCCCGCGGGTCATGGGCTTGAAGCTCTGGGCGTCGGGGATCTTCTTCGTGTCGCCGCCGCAGTCGAACTCCCAGCCGTGGTACTGGCACACGAGCCGCCCGCCGGTGTGGCCGCAGGGTTTGTCGGTCAGCCGCGCGAACCGGTGCGGGCAGACGTTGAGAAAGGTGTGGTACTCCCCGCCCGAGTTCCACACGATCAGCGGCCGGCCGAACAGCTCGCAGGTGAGAAAGTCGCCGTCGTGCGCGAGGTCCGTCGTGGTGCCCACGATCTGCCAGCTCGGCAGGAACAGCCGCTGCATTTCGCGGGCGAGGCTATCGTCCGACGTATACGCCGCCGGATCGAGAAGCTGCGGGAGGTGAGAGTCGTGGAGGAACATTGCTAGATCGAATGACCAATGACCAATGACCAATGACCAAGGGAATTACTCATGGCGTTCACTATTCGGAGAGTCGCTTGGGGTGGTGAGTCGATTGTGGTGCGCCGCGAAGAGGCAAGCGGCGACGGTAGCTTCAACTATGCTGTTTGCGTGTGAGCTGCGCTCGCTCTCGTTGGTCGTTGGTCATTGGGTCATTGGTCATTTCTTTGATGTACTCCTGGAAGTGCCAGCAGCGCTCTTCGCGGATGGAGATCAGGCCACCGTCGGGCTGCTTCGTGGAGGACAGGCCGCGCTGGACTTCCTGCACGATGCCGGCGTCCTCGGCGCCCACGCGCGTGAAGTATTTCCTCGCCCAGTTTGCCAGCATCCGCGAGAGCAGCCGCGAACGCAGCCGGCCCGAGCGGCTGCCGTGGCTGAAAAATCTCGCGATGATCCGCGTCCGCGTGGGCGAGAGCGGCACGACGGTCTCTGCCCAACTGAAGAGGCGCATCTTCCCGAACATGATGTTCGGGTAGTAGAGGTATTGCTTGTATTCCGTATCCGGCTCGATCCGGACCAGACGGTGCACCAGGCGGTCGAGGAATCGCTGCCAGGGCGTGGGCGGGTCGTCGTACGTGGCGTAGGTCGTCCAGCGCGGCTCCAGTTCGTGCCGGCACAGTTCCGCGGGCGGCGTGCGGCCGAACGTCGAGGCGTGCACCATCTCGACGTGATAACTCTCCAGCGAGTTCTCGATCTTCAGCTTCCAGTTGCAGTCGATTTCGTTGTCGAAGATGGCCGCGACCCGCCGTCCGGGGGCGCACAGCGTCTGGCAGCGTTCGTAGCCGGGGCCGAGATACTCGGCCAACGGTGGCGCATCGTGTGAAAGGTTCACCCACACGAGTTGTCCACAGACCTCCGCGTGGATCTTCGTCAGCTCCAGCGCCCCTTTGCTCATGGGCTTGAAGCTGCGGGCGTCCGGAATTTTGCGCGTGCAGCCGTCGGCGTCGAATTCCCAGCCGTGGTACTGGCATTTCAAATGTTCGGCGGCGTGGCCGCACTTCGCCCCGGCGATGCGAGCGAACCGGTGCGGGCAGACGTTGAGAAAAGCCTTCACGTCGTCGCCACGTCGCCACAGAATGAGCGGCCGACCGTACAGCTCATCGGTGCGCCAGTCGCCGTCGTTGGGCAGCTCGCCGAGCGTACACAGGGAATGCCAGCCTGGCACGAGCAGCCGCTCCAGCTCGCGGCGGTACTGGTCGGGCGACGTGTATTCATCGGGCGTCAACACCTGCGGCAGGTGAGTCTCGTGCAGGAACATGGCAGCGAACCTTTCGGGCGGCCAAGCGCCGGATGCGTCACGGTGGATCGAGCCGATAGAGAGCGACGGTGACGGCCACGTGCCCATCGAAGCGCTCGATGGAGCGGCGGCAGCGGGACGAGAGATGGATGCCGTTGTACATAAGAGTCATTCCTTCGGAGTCGTCGGGAAAGATCTCGACGCGTCTCGGGACGAACGATTCGCCCCGCTGGCAAGCTTTGTAGAGGGCCTCTTTCAGGCCCCAGGAAATCGCCACGGATTCCGCCGGCTGCGTATCGAGCCAGCTCCGTTCGCGCTTCGTGAACCACGTTTCAAGAAAGCCACGGCTGACCGGCTCGGTTCGGACCAGATCGACCCCCACAGTCGTTCCCGGCTCGAACGACACCGCGACCAGCGCCGCCTGATCGGTATGAGCGATCGACAGGCACCAAGGCATCAGGCGTCCGCCGATGCGGACGCCGGGGCGGACCGCGCGGCCCTGCTCGTCGCGCGAGAGAATCTCGATCTCGGCGGAATCGTCCAGCCAGCGGCCGGCGGTCTCGTGCAGGAGCCGCCTGGCCAGGATCCGGCCGAACCACCAGGCTTCGCGACGCGCCGGATGCCGCAGCCGCTCGAATTCGGACCGCTCGGCGGGGCCGAGTCGTTCCGGCTCCATCGGCCCGCCGGCTCCGCGCATCGACGCGAAGGTTGCAAATCGGGAGAGGTACCGCAGGCCGGCCGGCTCGTGCTGATGCAGCAGCGGATCGCCGGCCTTGCCGGAGACGTTCAGCGCGGCGGCGCGCCGGCCCGGTCCGGCGGCGGCATCGTGGCGGAGTGTCGGCGATGTCTCAACGGCCGGCATGGACGGGAGCCTCGGCGACGATGACGTTGCGGTATCCGTCCACCTCGAACAGACACGTGCCATCTTCTCCAAAGACGGCGAAGTCGTACAGCGCCCGGTTCTCCTGGCGGCCGCGGTCTGTGATGTGCACCAGGCAGGCTTCGCCCGAGCGGGGCGTGCGGCCCAGCCGCACGGCCTCGATGCCGTCGGGAATCGCCACTACGCCGCGGTGCTTCCACCACAGCACAATGCCGCAGGCGAAGAAGCAGGCGTCGAGCAAGGCCGAGGGCATGATCCAGCCGCGCTCCCCCCGGCGGCCGGCGAGGTCGCCTGGGTCCGGAGCCAACAGCCGCCCCCAGGCCTCGTCGCCCTCCACCGCAATCTCCCGCAGACAGCGAAACGGCTCGTCGTGCCAGATGACTACGTCTTCTTCGGGATACCAGCAGGTCGTCCACGATTCCGGCATTCGCCGCGGGAAGATCGACCGCGTCGACGCCGCCGAAGAATCGGCCAGCGAAACGTTCGCCCGCAGGTACGGCTTGTCTTTGAGCAGCACCTGCCCCTTGCGATTGCGCAGATCGCAGGTGAACTCGCTCGCGATGCGGCCGTCGGCCTGCATGGCCGCGCGGATCCGCGCTGTCTGCGGTTCATCGGTGAGGAAGCGCAGCCCGTTCAGGATTTCGATCTCGCCGAGTGCAGCCACGCGGCGGCCGTCTCCCGCCAGCGCCGCGGCCGCTTCGGCCAGCGCTTCCAGAGTGGCGACGACCGGCAGCATCGGCCGCTCCTTGAAGCGGTGCTGCGCGAGGAACACGTCGGCGACAGGATCCAGCCGCGATTCGGCGAGGAGGCTTCGACCGGGTTCGTGCTCGATGATCGCATCGAGGAGCGGGTGGCCAGACCCTTGTGGTGCAGCCAGCCTGGCTGCAGTGGGCTGCAGGCTGGCAGCCTGCACTACGGCGTACTTGTCGCGGCAGTAGGCGAGCTCGGTGATGACGATTTCCGGCTCCGGCAAGCCGGCGGCCAGTTCATCGAGCAGGTGCCGCGTGCCCTCTCTCGCCGGCATGAAGCGGATGTTGTGCAGCTTGGCGATGTGCTTCGACTCGGGCCGCACGGCCATACCCACGTCGTCCCAGGCATGCCAATGAAAGACCGTGGCGCGGCAGTCGGGACGCTCGGAACGGTACCAGTCGATCAGCTTGGCCAGCATCTCGTTGGCGACGCAGTAGTCGGTCTGCCCCACGCCACCGAAGCGGCCGCTCACCGAGCCGAAGGCCGCGAACAGCTTCACCGGATCCTGCCGCGTCAATTCCATGAGCAGCGCCGCACCGTCAACCTTGGCGGCGATCGTGCGGTCCACGAGTTCCGGCTGCTTCTTCTCGAAGCTGGCGGCGCGTTCGTAGCCGGCGCCGTGCACGATGCCGCCGATCGGCCCGTCGGCGGCGCGAATTTGCTCCAGCACGGCTACCAAGGATGTCCTGTCGCTGATATCACAGGTGTGATAGCTTGCCGTGAGTCCCGCTGCGGCGAAGGACCGCAGGTTGCGGTCGATCTCCAGTGATTTCTCGAACGCGCTCCACGCATCGAGGGGCTTATTGCCAGCGGCCAGTGCATCCTTCATCACCGCCGACTTGAGATCCTTCAATTCGTCCGCGGACAGATTGTGGTACGCGTCCGGAATCTGCGGCGGAGGGCTGGAACCGATGAGGTGCAGCTTCACGCCAAAGCGCGTGCCCAGTTCGCGGGCCACCTCGGCGGTCACGCCCCGCGCTCCGCCGGTCACGACGAAGACGTCACCCGGGCGAACCGCGCTGCGTTCGTTGCCGGCCGGCAGCGGCACCACGACAGGACGCGGCACGTAGCGTCGGCCGCCGATGTAGCCGGCTTCGAGTTCTCCGTCGCCGGCAGCGACCTCACGGCAGATCGCAGCGGCGATTGATTCCGGCGATTCCGCGGCGTCGAAATCCACGATTTTACCGACAAACCCGGTGACGCGCCGCTGCAGTCGGAGTTCCATCTCCACGCCTTTGACCAGCCCCGCGAGTGCGCCGCTTTCGGCATTGCGGTTCGCGCCGGAGAAGCCGAAGTCGCCGCCGAGCGTGGTCGCCGCGACGAGCGTCGCTTCCCCGAGCAAGCCGGCTTCGAGGCAGCGCTGATACCACTGCTGGCAGACGCGGTACGGCAACAGTACGCCGGTCGCCCGACGCTTTGACCATGCGGGATCGAGACCGGTGACGGCTTCGGCATCGCAGGCGGTCATCAGGAACAGCCGCGTGGCCGGAGCGGCGTTCCACACGTCGTCCAGCTCGGCCAGCACCGTTTCGATGTCGCCCGACCCGCTTTGCGGTGGAATCTGGACGACGCGGGCGCCTTCCTGCTCGATCCGCCGGCACAGCGCATCCGCCGCGGCGTTGCGGCCCAGTACAACGGCCGTCCCGGCCGGCGAAACTGTCGCTGATGCAACGGACGGCAGCGGCGATTCGACGACGCGCATCACGTAGCGCAGGCAGACGTCGGCCCCGTGTTCCGCGGCCTCGGCGTCCGCATACGAGCGAACGAGCGCGGCGGCGTCGATGACCGACGGATGGTGCTGGCCCGCGTCGGGAGCGGCTTTTGAGCGCGGGTCGACGACATCAACCTCTCGTCCCGCGGCGTCCGGCAGCAGCGTCCGCAGGTCGAGTTCGAGGTAGCCGTTCTGGTGGCCGTTGGCCCGCGGGCCGGGCGTCACCCACGCGCGGCCGCGGCCGGGCTGCATGATCAGGCTGATCTGGTTGTCCACGCGGCGCACGGTGTTGATCGTCGGCCGCATCTGCTCGCGGCCGCGGCTGCGGTCGAGCTGGTCCCGCAACGCCTCCTGCAGCCGCGAAACGTCGAGGTCGCCGGGGCGCTCGCCTCCGAGCAGTTCGCGGAAACGCTCCAGCCGGTGTCGCGAGGCGGCGGGCGGCTCCTCGGGAAACGTCTTCAGCAGCCGGTGATTGGCGGCCATCACCGCAGACGGGGCCGGCTGCACCTTCAGCTCGCGGCCGTCGAACTCGACGTAGCACAACCGGTCGCTGGCGGCGTGACTGAGACACAGGCTGAAGGCCGCGGCGCTCTTGTTCGCGCGAATAATCGCCAGCGCCTGTTCGATGTCGGCCGCCCCTTCCAGGACGGCCTTCACGAGCACGGTGTGCAGCCGCGCTTCGAGTGCTCCGGCCGTTGCCGGCACGTCGAGCAGTGCGGACGTGGTGACGGCCAGACCGCACGCGTTGATGCCGTTAAGCGCCCCGATCTGCCCGGCCACGCCGAACGTCACGTAGGAAATTCCCTTCGCGGGAGTGCGGACGATGACGTTCCGCTCCAGGCAGTCCCCGGCCGGAAGCGCCATCTGAAGGTCTTCGTTGGCGGCATGCAACAGGCCTTCGCCGCGGTTTTCGGCCGCGGTGACGGCGAAGTGCAGGCCGCCGGCCCCCGCATCGAGGTACAGCCGCAGGTTATGAGCGATGATCGATTCGAGCGTGACCTCCGCCCCCTTGGCGATACCGCGCAATTCCTCGAGTTCGTCCGGGCCGAAATAGACGTCGGCGCGAGCGGCGGCGGAGGTCAGGTCCCGCAGCCGGTCCCAGCGCGTGCCCGCCAGATCGGCGTAGCGACGGATGACCCGGCGGATCGCCTCCGCCTGCGCCCGGCCGTGCGCGATGCCCATTTCATAGGGCGATCCGGCCACGCGGAGCACGAGTTGGCCGTCGCGCCGCGGTGCATCGTCCTCCGCTCCTCCGGAGGCTGCGTCGGTGGACTCGGGCGGGAGCGCGGCAGAGGGCTTCCGGTTCCACGCAAGCGTCGGGCGTTGCTCGTCGACGTCGAGCGCACCGCAGGCTTCAGCACCGGCCTTCGCGTAGAACAGTTGTTGGAGACCGGGGCGCTTCGGATGGTCTGTGCCGACAACGGTGACATCGCGCGATCCAACGATGCTCTTGCCCAAGCCGGTGAGCACCTGCTTCGGTCCAACCTCGATCAACAGATTGAAACCTTCGTCCGCCAGACGCCGCGCCAGGTCGACCCACGGCACGGGGCGCGTCATCTGTACGACGAGGTTCTCGCGGATGTCGTCCGGCTCGGCGACGTAGCGGCCGGTCACACTGCTCAGGAGCGGGATGCGGGGCGGCGCGAGCGGAATCTGCGCGAGCGCCCGGCCGAACGGCTGTTTCACTTCTTCCATCAGCGGCGTGTGGAAGGCGGCGGGCACGTCGAGCAGCTTCGTCTTGTAACCGGCCTGTTCCACGGCGACGGCCAGCGCGCGGATCGCGTCCTCCTCGCCGCCGCAGACGGTCTGCTCTGGCGCATTGCGATGCGAGATCCACGCGCGACCCGCGGCGGCCCGAGCGATCAGCTCCTCGAGTGCCTCGGCAGGCGCCGATGTCGAGAGCATCACGCCGGCCGAACGCGTGCAGGACTCGATCGCCCGGCAGCGCTGGAGGGTCGCCGCGAGCGCATCTTCAAACGTCCACGCCCCGGCGGCGAACAGCGCAGCCAGCTCGCCGAAGCTGTGACCGGCGACGCGTTCCGGCTTCAGCCCCAGCGCGTGGGCCGCCGCGGCGAGAATCGCATCGGCGCACAACAGCGCGAACTGCGTGCGGGCGACGTTGCGGCCCAAACCGTCGCCGTCTTCCCACGCAAGCTGGGCGAACGAGGGCAGACCCAGCCGCGAAAGCGCCGCATCGACCTGCCGCTGCGCCTCGGCTGCGGCCGGGAGCTCCTGCACCAGTTCCTTGAGCATCCCGATGTACTGAGAGCCTTGGCCGGGGAACAGGAAAACCACGCGCGGCTCGCGCAGCGACGGCTCTCCGAAGAACACACCCTGCTCGGCCAGCAGCGACCGCGCCTGTTCATTGTCGGCCTGTGTCGCGGCGAGCTTCAGCTTCCTGGCCAACTCGTCGGCACTCGAAGCAACGATCGCCAGCCGGAAGGCATCCTGCGGTTTGAACCCGGCGGCGTCGTCCACGGCAACCAGCGCCGCCGCGCGCGAGACAGATGCTTGTACCGCGCGGCCCAAATCC
>JAHWKJ010000236.1 GCA_019347905.1 Planctomycetota bacterium | reverse complement strand
TTCGATAACTGGCACGTGAACCTGGGTTTCCACAGTCGGCACGAAGGCGGTGGCCACTTCGCGTGGGCCGATGGATCCGTGACGTTCATCAGCGAGAATATCAACCGGGACGTGTACCGGGCGCTGGGCAGCATCGACGGCGGCGAGGTGGTGAACGTGCCGTAATGGCAGATGTGACTAAAACACGGAGAAACGAAGAGGACGGAGGAAGAACAGAAAACCCTTGGCAGACGATTATTCAAGCAGGAGTCTGGGAACACTAATGGCCACTAATTTCCACTAATCTATTCGCCGGCTCATGTGTTTGCGGTGGACTTTCATTAGTGCAGATGAGTGGAGATCAGTGTTCCTCATTTGCCCGTACTGCAGGTCGAGCGATGGCGACCGCGGCTGATATCCCCGTATCGGTAAAGCGAGCGCCGGTGGCGACCGTGGCGGTCGAGGTGTCGGTGGTGATGCCGTGCCTCAACGAGGCGGAGACGCTCGGCCGGTGCATTGAGACGGCTCAGCGGGCGCTCCGGGAGATGAGCGCCGCGGGTGAAGTCGTGGTGGCCGATAACGGCAGCAGCGATGGATCGCAGGAGATTGCTCGTCGGCTGGGCGCGCGGGTGATCGCGGTGCCGGTGCGCGGCTATGGGGCGGCGCTGCGCACCGGGATCGAGGGCGCGCGGGGCCGGTACGTCGTCTTCGCGGACGCGGACGGCAGCTACGATTTCGCCGAGGTGCCCCATTTTGCGGCCTCTTTGCGCGAAGGGTACGATGTCGTGATCGGCGACCGGTTTCGCGGAGGGATTCATGCGGGGGCGATGCCCTGGCTCCACCGCTATGTGGGGAACCCGCTGTTGTCGAGCATCGGCCGGCTCTTGTTCTGGACGCCGGTGCGGGATTTTCATTGTGGGCTGCGTGGGCTTTCGAAGGCGGCCTTCGAGCGGCTGGAGCTGGCGAGCGATGGCATGGAGTTCGCCAGCGAAATGGTCGTGAAGGCCGCCCAGAGGAAGCTGCGGATCGCCGAACTGCCCGTGGAACTCCGGCCGGACGGCCGCTCCCGACGTCCGCACCTGCGGCCGTGGCGCGACGGCTGGCGGCACCTGCGGCTGATGCTCCGGCTCTTCTTCGCCGGGGCCGCCAGGCTGGGGCGGCGATGACTGTGCAAACAGCAGCCGAAGAAGCCGCGGCCGACGGCCGGTGCGCGGCGGCAGGCTCAGCGGCTGCGGAGCGGCTTGCGCGTTACGTCGAATACGACCGCACGAGCGCTCCCTACGTGCGCTGGCAGTGCGAGCAGTTCGCCCCGTTTCTGGGGAACCGCATTCTGGAGGTGGGCTGCGGCGTCGGCAGTGTCGTGGAGCAACTGGGGCAGCGGGAGTCGATCCACGGAATTGACGTCGAGCCGGAACTGGTGGAATATTGCGAGCAGCGGTTCGCAGGCCGTCCCGAATGTCGCTTCTCCGTCATTGATATCTCACATGCCGATGCGGCGATGCTAAAGTCGCTGGCGGACGGCCGGTTCGACACGATCGTATGCATCAATGCGCTGGAGCACATCCGCGATGACGTGCGGGCGCTGCTGGGCATGGAGGCCGTGCTCGCTGCGGACGGACGCATCGCCCTGCTGGTGCCGGCGCATCCGTGGCTCTACGGCCGCTACGACACGCTCGACGGACACTTTCGGCGTTACAGCAAAGCTTCGCTGCGGCGCCTCGTCGCGCACACGAACCTGCGGATCGTGCGGATGCGGTATTTCAATGCCGTGGGCGCTCTCGGCTGGTGGGTGCATTACCGGCTGCTGCGCCGCGCTCGGCACAGCCGCCGGCAGCTTTCCGCGATGAACCGCCTTCTGCCGGTCGTTCGGCGGATGGAGCGGCTGATCCCGCCGCCGTTCGGTTTGTCACTCACAGCCGTTCTGGAAAAGCCGTGAGGGCAATCTCGCCGCAGTTTCCACGGTCCCAGTGCCCGTTTCGCAATGCCGGCATCGGAAGTCGGATTTGAACAGGAGCAAACGAAGGAAACGGAGCCGAATGGCTTTGACTACCTCGATGCCGAGCCTTCGTTATCTCCGTTGCCTTCTGTTCAATTTGGATGCGGCCGAGCAGAGCGAGGCCGCGCTGGGTGATCCGTGGTTAAATCAGGCGCCACCGAAGCGAAAACAGGGCCGGCTCCTTCCACAGAGGGAGCCGGCCCTGTCAGTGCCGAATGTATGCCAGTGGTTGCCGGCGACTCGGCCGTCAATCGGTGGCGGGAGCGCTCTGATCGAACGCAGCCGGATCGGCAGCGAACTGCCGGAGCGTCTCTTTGTCGGCAAAGAGGTACAGCCGGTCCTTGTACCAGACGGCGAATTCGAGCGAGCCTTCGATCGCTTCGCCTTCGTTCGCAAGACGGACCACGTCGCAGCCGCCGGCCGCGGGAGCGTACAGCTCCGGCGCCGCGTCAAACTTCGCCTGCGCCTCGGCACTGGAGAACTCGAAGCTCCTGAGCTGCCAGGTCGAGGCGTGTTCCGGAGAGGCGTCGGCCAGCTCGCGGTCGTCCCGCAGTATGACGGGGCAGAAGCCCTTGAAGCCGCTGCCCTCGCGGGCGGCGATCCGCTCCAGCTTCTCGCGATGCTCGGCCAGGTCGTCAGTCGCGTCCTCCAGACTGGCGGGCTGAATCGACGTCTCCTCCGCCTCGTCCGCCGGCTCGGGAGCCGTCACGGCCAGGTCGGACGGCAGCGGCGCGGAGGAGTCCGGCGACTCCAGCGGCAGCGGCACGGGCACTTCAGCCGGGCCCGGTGCGGCCTCGTCGGCGACGAAGGCGTCCATGGGGATCTCGCGCATGGACTGCGGGACCGTCGCGGGAGACTCTCCTTCGGCCGTCACATGCTGATGGACCGGATAGCGATTGCGCGCGAACTGCGGGGCCGAGTGCTGCGGCCGTGCGGCTCGCTTCTTCGAGCCGAACAGCCGCTGAAGCAAGTTCGGCCGCTTCGCCGGCTGCGGCGCCTGCGCGACGTGCAGGGAGTGCTGTGCCGGCGCCTGCGAGGGCAGGTCGTCCAGGCTCATGGGTGGCATCGGCCGGCCGTCGCGGGCATAGAGCTTTTCGAGTTCATCCATGACAGTGCCGGGCTTTGCGGGCGCGGGCGTTTCCGCCGTCGCGGCCGCGGGCTTCACGGCAGGTTTGGCCGCCTTGCGTGAGGACTGGGGCGAGGTCTTTTTTGAGCCGAACAGCGAGTCCAGCAGCGAAGTCTTCTTCGGTGCCGGCGTTTTCGAGCCGAACAGCGAGTCCAGCAGGGCGGGCTTCTTCGGCGCCGGCGTCTTGGCCGCCGAGCTGGCCGACGTCTGGCGGACTTCGGGCTTGGTTTTGGACGCGCTGCCGGTCGTCTTCTCCGCCCCGGGGAGCTGGAGCCACTTCGCGAGGTTCAACTTAGTCTTGGGCCTGGCCGTCCTGGCAGCGGCGGCCGACTGTGCCTGAGCCTTTGCGGCGGCCGGCGCGGGCGGCGCGGTCTTTTCCTGCGAGAGAGCGGCGGCCGTGCCCGCCAGCACGAGTCCGGTGGCCGTCGAGGCCAGCCAGCCGCGGGTCTGCATTCGGGGTCGAGGACTCATCGTGCAGTTCACTCCTTGCCTCAAAGCCGGTGTCGCAGGGCGTACAGGCGGTTCGTTGCATGCGACCGGCATGCGGGGGATAATCGGCAGAGGGATCTATCGTCGTCGCGAAAGCGCGCATTGTGGCGCGTCTGCCGGTTTTGCCCGCGAAACGCGACTCTCCGGTGAGTCGCTCCGCAGAACCGGCAATCGTTTCCCAGTTTCCCATCTCGGCCGGATCTATGCCCTCGCCGCCTCCCGCCGATACCGGCACGAATTCCGCCTCGTCCGGCAGTCCGCAGGGCGCCGCCGGTTCCGCACCGCAGACGATCATCATTCAGCAGCCGCCGTCCGACCGCGGACGCAAGTGGGCGGTGCGGCTGCTGTTACTGCTGCTGGTGGGCTCGCTGGTCTGGAACTACATCACGTACTCCGAGTATTCCGAGTACTTCCAGACGGCCAGTCTCCCGAACGAGCGGTTCTATTCCGGCCACCGCGCGGCGGACGACAAGATTGCGCTCATCAAGATCAGCGGCACGATCATGCCGCCGTTCACCGCGCGGATCGTGCAGTCGATTCAGCGGGCGGAGCGGGATTCGTCGGTGAAGGGGGCGGTGCTGGCGATCGACAGCCCGGGCGGCCTCGTCGCCGACAGCCACCAGATCTATCACGCCCTCAAAGAACTGGCCGCGAAGAAGCCGGTCTACGTCTCGATGAAGCGGATGGCGGCCTCCGGCGGCTATTACGTGGCGATGGGCTGTGGCCCGGAGGGGCGCATCTTCGCTGAACCCACGACCTGGACCGGCTCGATCGGCGTCATCATCCCCCGCTACGACGCCAGCGCACTGGCCGCAGACATCGGTGTGAAATCGAACCCGCTGAAGACCGGCGAATTCAAGGACGCGATGAACCCCTTCCGTTCGATGACCGAACCGGAAGAGCGCGTGTGGGGCGAGCTGCTGGACGACGCCTTCGTGCGGTTCAAGCGGGTGATTGTCGAGAACCGCCCGGGACTGGAACTCAAGGACATCGCAGGCCCCGGCGAAGCTTCGCAGGAGGCCCTCGTCAGCACGCGCGAAGACGCCGGCGAAATCGCGAACCTGGCGACCGGTCGGCTGTTCACGGCCGACCAGGCGGTGCAGTACGGCCTGGTCGACGCGATCGGCTTTACCGACGACGCCCTCGCCGAGCTGCAGTCGGCTTTGAAGCTGAAGCGGGCGCGAGTCGTCACGTATGAATTCCCGCGCGGCGTGCTGGAAATGATGCTGGGCCTGTCGGAAGCAGGTGGCGGAAGCGCCGGTAACGAGCCATGGCGGGCGCTGGTCGACGCCGCCGTCCCCCGCGCGTGGTATCACTTCTCCTCGCTGCCGGGCGTGCCGAGCGCGTATTGATACGCCGATAGCCCTAACATGCTTGTCGGTGCGAGAACTCCGCGAAGAGGTCGCGCAGCCCGGCGCCAAAGAGCGGCGGAGCTGTCGCGGCCCCTTCAGGGTCACGCTTGACTTTCCACGACGACCACGTTGGAATGCGGCGAAATGGACGCATGTTTCCGTCAATCGGAGCCGGCCTCGGAAGGGGACGTCCCGATTCTTGCAACACGAAGGTCATACAACGGACTCACGAAATGACTTCGTACCGTCTCATGTGGATCCTGCTTGTCTCCGGTTCACTTCCCTGCGTCGCCGCCGCAGCCGATCAAACCTCCAGCAACGCCGGCCCCGCGCCACTTGTCGCTGGGATTCTTGCGAGAGGAGACGCTGTTTCGAGCGGCCGCATGAAATACTCTGTGGAATCCGGCTTCAGGAACAGGCGCCCGCACAGCGTGATCCACGTCCACTTCAGCTTCGAAGCCGATAGCTGGGCGCGGCGCCAGGGAAAAAGCACAAGGCCCATGCCGCTTCGCTCAGCCAGGGTCAGCCATCAAGGCAAATACGTCGAGTACGTTCAACATCCACAGCCCGACGGCACCTACCACCACACTGCGCACATTTACCACTCGCGAAAGATGGCTGAGACCCTCCCGTATCCGCCTTACTTCGCCGGCTCAGTCTGGTTCAGATCGACTCTCGAGTACATCCGCGACAATGCCGATTCTGCCGCACTGATTGGCGAGGAAGTTATCGACGGCATCCCCACGCGCGTTCTGGAATGGAAGGTCTCGCAGGAAGACGTGTATGGAGCGTTCTTCGCAATTGATAACACTTGGGCGAACGGTGGGTCACTTCGCCTCTACGTCGCCCCTCAACTTGGGTTCGTCCTGCCGCGGATCGAACAGATCCGCAAGGCCGGGCAAGTGGCCTGCCGGTATACCGCTGGAGACTTCAAGGAGCACGCTCCCGGCATTTTCATTCCCGGGCGCGCCGACCGCCAATGGATTCGACCGGATGGAACGCAAGGACACTTCATCAGCTACGAGATAACTGCCGTCAACTTTCTCAACAGAGACGTTCCAGACGACGACTTCATCGTGATCATGCCGCCCGACACCCGAGTTCAAGATACTCGACCTCCGGGCGGTGGAACGTTCTTCGAGGCAGGAAGCCCACCACCGGAGATTGAATTGGAGCTGCGCGACATCATTGCTGTGGAGAAGAGGGGCGAAAGCGATGGAGAGCAGCGCAGAAACAGGAGCTGAGGACGAGGTTCAGCGTTGAATACTGGGGTCGGTCACGCCAAGCCGTCGCGACCTACGACCGCTCGTCCAGCACCTGGCGAACCTTCGTCAACAGCCCGCGGCGCGTGAATGGCTTCTGCAGGAGCACGTGGCCCTCTTCCAGCACGCTGCGGCGGGCGATAGCCTGGTCGGTGTAGCCGGAGGTGTAGAGCACCCGCGTGCCCGGGTGCCGCTCGCGCACGTGGTCCGCCAGTTCCCGGCCGCTCATGCCGGGCATCACAACGTCGGTCAGCAGGAGATCGACCCCGCGCGCACGCTTTTCCAGCGCTTCCAGCGCGTCGTTGCCACACGGGGCGTCCACGACCGTGTAGCCGCTCGATTGCAGGAAGAACTTCGTCAGGCCCCGCACGCTCTCCTCGTCTTCCACCAGCAGGATCGATTCCGTCCCGCGTTCGAGACGGGGCGCAGGCGCCGCAGGCGGCGCCAAAGCGGTCGCGAACGTGCGCGGCAGATAGATGCGGAACGTGGTGCCGTAGCCCGGCTCGCTGTACAGCGCAATGTGGCCGCGGCTCTGCTTGACGATGCCGTAAATGGTGGCGAGGCCCATCCCCGTGCCCTGGCCGCGCTCCTTGGTCGTGAAGAACGGCTCGAAGGCGCGGGACCGGGTGGCTTCGTCCATGCCGCAGCCGGTGTCGCTGACCGCCAGCAGGACGTAAGGCCCCGGTTCGACATCGGTCAGGGGGCGGCAGAAGTCGGCGTCGAGTTCGACGTTGGCGGTTTCGATGATCAGCCGCCCGCCGCCGGTCATGGCGTCGCGGGCATTGACGGCCAGATTCATCAGGATCTGCTGAAGCTGCGAGCTGTCGGCCTTCACATTTCCGAGCCCGGCCGCCAGGTGCGAGCACAGCTCGATGTCTTCGCCGATCAACCTTCGCAGCATGCGTTCGGTATCTGCGACCATTTCGTTCAGATCGACGAGGATGGGCTGCAGGACCTGTCGGCGGCTGAAGGCCAATAGTTGCTGCGTCAGTTCCGCCGCGCGCTCGCCGGCTTTGCGGATTTCGCGCAACGCTTCGCTCAGCGGCGCGTCCGGAGTGAGGCTGGATAGCGCGCAGTCGGCAAAGCCCAGGATGATCGTCAGCAGATTATTGAAGTCGTGCGCCACGCCGCCCGCCAGGAGGCCAATCGCCTCCATCTTCTGGGCGTGGCGGTATTGCTCCTCGGAGAGCCGCAGCGATTCTTCCATCCACAGGCGGTCGATGAATTGCCCGATCTGCCCGGCGATCGAGAGCAACAGCCTGAGCACGTCGGCGTCGGGCGGCTGGTGCCTGGTACTGAAGAGTTGCACGACGCCCCGCGTCTCGCCCGCCAGCGTCAAGGGCACAACACACGCCGAAACCAATCCTTCCGCGATGGCGACATCCTGCCTCGGAAACTCCGGTTCGGCGGCCAGATCGGCAATCCATGCCGGCCGCTTCCTCGCCCACGCGCGTCCCGGCAGATCCTCACCTTTGCGGAGCAGACAATCGCGGCTGGTGCCGACAAACCGCGAGAACGCGGCGGGATCGTCGAACCAGCGGCCTCTGCACTCCAGGGCCTCGCGGCGGCGATCGACGACCCACAACTCTCCCCCCGTCCAGCCGAGCGACGTGCAGAGGATTTCGATCAAGATGGGCGCCGAGCGTTTCAAGACCCGCGCTCCGGAGAGGGCACGGGTAATTGCGTACAGAAGCTCCAGCTCGCGGCTGGTCTGTCTGCGTTCGGTCACGTCGTGCCCGATGGCGTAGAACACGTCCTCGTCCACAAGCGGCGTCGCCGTCCAGTCGATCCAGCGGTACGAGCCGTCTTTCGTGCGGCAGCGATGCTCGAACGACCGCGTGACGCCGCCGCCGGCGAGCCTCTGAACTTCCACCAGGATCCGGTCGTGGTCGTCGGGATGAACGAGGTCCACGAAAGGCCGGGGGAGCAACTCCTCCCGCTTGAAGCCCAGCGTGCGTTCCCACGCCGGGTTCAGCCGGCGGAAATAACCGTCGAAGCCGGCGATGCACAGCAGGTGGGGCCAGTGGTCAAAAGCGCCGGGGTACCACCGGTCGTCGAAGTCGGCGATGGCACCGCCTGCGCGCGTGCGATGCTGCGTCACGTTACGTCCTCGCCGGATTGAAGTCGAAAGAGTCGAAGCTCGAATGGGCCGGAAAGACAGCCGCCGCCAGCCGGCATTTGGTTCGGCATCGGTCACCCCAGATCTAAGGACAGGAAGTAACGACAGGAAGATCGAGGACAGGAAAATTCACACGATGGTCTTCATTTTTCTGTCCTCAATTTTTCTGTCGACGGGTCCCTGGAGCAGCAGCCCTTGCTTGTGGAGCTTTTCGAGCAGCTTCGGCTTCGTGAACGGCTTCAACAGGTAGTCGACCGTCCCGGCTTCAATCGAACCGAGCACGGTCTCGCGCGTGTGATCGCCGCTGACCATGATGATGGGACGCAGGTATCCGCGCGAGCGCAGCCGGCGCACCAGATCCAACCCGTCCTCTTTGCTGCCGTCGGCGCAGACGAGATGCACGTCGCAGAGGATGGCCGCGGCGGCGTCCGCGTGGCCGAGCGTCTCATCGATCGTGCGGCAGTGCACGACGTCTCCGCCCTCGCCTTCAATGATGGTCCGCATCATCCGCGCGATCGGCTCCTCGTCGTCGACCACGAGTATCACGGGGCGCTGCGGACGGGCCTCGTGTTCGATATCGCCGATTGCTGGCCCTTCTGCCTCAGCCCCGGACGTCGCTGAGTCAGGACTGTTGGGACAGACGCCGCGCCACAGGTTGCGGAAAATGCGGCCCAGTTCGTCGGCGGGCGGCAGCTCGATGCCGAACAGCTCGCCCGACTCGACC
>JAHWKJ010000235.1 GCA_019347905.1 Planctomycetota bacterium | reverse complement strand
GAAGCCGGCCATGTTGATGTCCGCCGAGGTCTCGCCGAGGTCGATGAATTCGCCCGCCTCGTCCGCCTCTTCCTCGGTCTGCGGATACCAGTCTGCGTTCTTCAGCGCCGCGAAGTGCCCCGGAAAATCGCTTACGACAGACTTGATCCACTCGCGCGAGCCGAAGTTCCCGAGGTCGGCTGCCGTCGGCTTCGCTTCTACCGTCTCCTCGCCAACCTTCTCCAGAACTTTTCGCCCGGTGCCGTCGTGGCCGTGGTAGCGATGGCACGAGGCGCACTGTTTCGCAAAGATCTTCGGCCCCTGCAGGAATGGATCGTTTCGCACGAGATGCACGGCCCCTTCGCTGCGGATGCCGTAGGCTTCGACCAGCTCCGGCACGCGTTCCGACGCGCGCAGGGCGTCGGCGACAGCCGGGCCGTGATCGGGATTGTCGGCGTCTTCGCGAATGGCAACGACCGTCAAAGCGATTGCGCCCGCCAGCACCAGCCCCAGAAAGCCCACGTTGAACTGGTGCCCGATCCGCGAGCGGCCCACGAGCGGCATCAGAAACAGGACCGCGATCACCACGCCGGGCACCACGATCGCCCCGATGACTTCCGTCTCGCCGGGAAACAACTTGAGGAACTGGAACAGGAACAGGAAGTACCATTCCGGCCGCGCCGCCGAGTAGCGGTCGGTGGGATCGGCCGGGGCGCCCAGTTCCGCACCCAGTTCCGGGCCGATCTCTGCTTCGCCCCGCAGCCACGGCAGAAACACCAGCGCCAGCACCGCACACATGACGGCCAGACACGCGACGGCGTCGCGGAGGATCTGGTCCGGCCAGAACGTGGCGTCGCGCTGGGGATCGACCTTGTACGGCGTGATGCCATGCCTGCGGAATACATACAGATGCAACGCCAGCAGCGCCATCAGCAGAAACGGCAACAGTCCCGCGTGAATTGCGAAGAACCGCGTGAGCGTGTGGTGCCCGTACTCGCTGCCTCCCACCACCGTCCGCTTCAGTTCCGGCCCCACCACGGGCGTAATGTCCATGATGTTGGTGGCGACCTTCGTCGCCCAGAAGCCCTTCTGGTCCCACGGCAGTAGGTATCCGGTGAGCGACAGCCCCAGCACGATCAGCATCAGTACGAGGCCCACCCAGAAGTTGATCTCGCGCGGCGCCTTGTACGCGCCGTCGATCACCACCTGCATCAGGTGCAAGACCAGCAGCACGATCATGGCCTGGGCCATGAAGTGATGAATGCCGCGCAGAAGCCAGCCGCCCTGCATCTCGTGCTGGATGTAATAGACGCTCTCCCACGCTCCTTGCGCGTTGGGGCTGTATGCCGTCCACAGGAAGAAGCCGGTGATCATCTGCACGACGAACGCGAACACCAGCGTGCTGCCCCACACATAGCGCCAGCGGGGGCCCCCGGGAACGCGTTCGTACAGCGCCTCGTGCACGATGGCCCGGAAGCCCGTGCGATGGTCCAACGTGTCGAGTAGCCGCTTGAGCATGCGTGTCTCACTCTGGAATCTGCTCGGCGACACCGGTGCGGAAGTTCTGGTACCGCACCTTGACGCGGCCCTCTTCGTTCTTCACGTTCAGCCGGTCGAGATTGCGGGCGCTGGGGCTGTCGCCGCTCCGCTCGCCGGCCAGCGTGAACGAGCTGCGATGGCACGGGCACTCGAACTCCCGCTCGACCGGATCGAAGTCCACCGCGCAGCCCGCGTGCGGACACGCGACGCTGAAGGCGATCACATCGTCGCCCTCCTTCCGCAGGTAGACCGCGCCGATGGGCTGGTTCGGGATGAACGTCCAGGCGTCTTTCCGGTCGGCGATGATCTGAAAGAGCTGCGGCGTCCCGTCCTCGGGCAAGGCCTCCAGGGTCGTCACGTCGACGAAGCCTTCGTCATCCATGGCCGAGCCGCCGGAGTCGCGCCGCTGCGCCCCCTTCCGCGGACGCAGCGGATCGAGAAACGTGAACAGCCCGGCCGCGAGCGGAAACAGCGAAACGATCCCGCCGATCAGCACCGCAGACGCCCGCACGAAGAACGACCGCCGCGAGGGCAGCGTAATGTCCCGGACGGCCACATCGTGCGCCGTCTCCGCCGGTGCGCGCTGGGATCGCTCCGCCCCCGGCGATCCCTCGACACGGTACCTTTCCTTTTCGCTCATCAGCCAGCCCCCACGGCCTGAACCCATGCCGGGCCGCTCGTGACGGCCGGCGGTTCCGGTGCAGAAAACATCTTCACCATCGACCCGCTGAAGCGGGTCACTACGAACGAGATGTGTTGGACGAGTGTGGCCCGAGGCAGGTTGTTCGGCGTGTCGGTCGTCCACTTCCAGCTCAGCCGGACGGCGCCTCTGGAATCGGACGGGAGTGATTGTTGTGGCTGGAACTTACTTCTCGCCGGCGAGCTCCGCCCGCATCGCGGTGAGCACGCGCTCCAGCGCCGTCGCCAGCGGCCCCGGAAGAATGGCCCCCGAAGCCTGCCGGTGCCCACCGCCGCCGAATTGTTCCGCAATCGCGGCGACGTCGAGACTGGTGCGGCTGCGAAAACTCACTTTCACGTTGCCATTGAGCTGCTGAATCGCGATAAATCCGCACTCGGTGCCCTCGATCCGCAGGCACTCGTTGACCAGATCTTCCGTCTCGGCCGGCCGGGCGCCGGTCTGGTCGAAGTCCTCGCGGGTCACGCTGACCCACGCCAGCCGGCCCTCGCAGTCGAGATTCAACCGGCTGAGCACCCGCCCGTGCAGCCGCATGCGGGCAGCCGAATTCCGCTCGTGCAGCCACTGGTATATTAAATGCGGCTGCGCACCGCGGTCAATCAACTGAGCCGCCTGGCGCATGGTGTCCGCGGTCGTCGACGAGAAGCGGAACCAGCCCGTATCCGTCGCGATGGCGCAGAACAGCGGCGTCACCGCGCGCTCCGGAATTTCCCAGCCCAGCGCATCGGCCATGCGGACGATCAGCGAGCCTGTCGCCTCCGCTTCCACGTCTTTAAATTCGACCGCCTTCAGGTCATCGGCGCTGACGTGGTGGTCGATCACCACCCGCACGGCCGGTGTGCGCTCGAAGAGCGGTCCCACATCCTGAAGCTGCACCCAGGCGCTCGTGTCGAGCACAATATGCACGTCCGCCGCGCAGACTTCCTCGGCCGAAATCCCGTGGCCGAACTTGACGAGCCGCCCTGTGGGATCGAGGAACCGCAGGTGCTCCGGCGTCTCGGAGGGATTGGCGAACCGCACCTCTTTGCCGCGCTCTTCCAGAATCGCCGCGAGGCCCAGTTCCGAACCCAGAGCATCCGCGTCCGGCCGCACGTGGCACGTCAGCACGATCCGACGATTGTCATCGATGATCCGCCGCAGCGGCTCCCAGTCGATCATCATGCGGCTATGGTAGGCACACTCCGTGTGGAATGCGACGGTGCGAAGGGGTCAGACCCCTTTGCGGACGAGCGGTGCAGATCATCGGGAGACGGCACATCCGCAAAGGGGTCTGACCCCGTTCACGCGGCTACCGATTGCCGCACAGCGCGCGGAAGTCGCCGATGCCGATCGCCTCGCGGCTCGCGAACGGCTCGCCGTAGCGGACGCCGATCGCCCACCCCCAGTAGCGGGCCCGGTCGCGGAGGTCATCGATCAGCATGGGCGGCTCACCGAGCGCGGCCGGCGGAGCAAACTGGCTCTCGTAGCAGCGCACCGCCGCCAGCTTCTCGTCGATCGAGCCGCTGATGTCGAACACGAACGATGGCGACGGCTGGATCCGCAGATGCACGCTGAAGTAGTGATAGATCCGCGGTGGCGGCAGCGGCTCGCCCTCCAGATCGCTGCGGGTGAGCTTCGTCCAGAAGCAGGCATCCTCGATCAGCCGAGCCGCGGCGACATGATCGGGATGCGCATCCTCGTGCCAGGGCGCCAGCACGATCTTCGGCCGCACGAGCCGCAGCGCCCCGGCCAGGGCGCGCCGCGACTCGAGCGTCGGCTGCAGACTGCGGTTGGGCAGCCCCAGGTTCCCCCGCCACGCGAGGCCAAGCACTTCCGTCGCCGCGGCGGTCTCGCGGGCGCGGGTTTCCGGTGTGCCGCGTGGCGTCGGCTCGCCATTCGTGAGGTCGAGCACACCCGTCCGCAGCCCAAGCTTCCGGCAGGCCACGAGTGTCCCGCCCGCCCCCAACTCCGCATCATCGGGATGCGGCGCGATGGCGAGGATGTCGAGCGGATCGTTGAGCGCAAGCGCCACTTGCCGTCTTCCGCGGGAGGGTCACGCCGAAGAGTCCACGGCCAGCTCGTTCAGGAGATCCTGAATCTGCTTCCCGTAGCGTCCTTTGAGGTCGATCGCATACAGCGGCCCGCTCGGCGATGTGAAGACAACGTCTGCGCCCGCTTGTTCGGCCTTGCTCCGCCTGGGGCCTCTTTCGAACTGAGCCAGGTGCAGTATTTCCTGCAAGCAGCGCAGAAACTCGTCCCGCTTCTCCAACTGCAGGAAGGCCTTCGCCTGCCCGATCAGGCCGTCGATCAGCAATTGACGCGCGGTCGCCACTCCCTTCGCATAGGCCTTCAAAGCCTCGCGCGGGTCATCTTCAACGTTGTCGAGAAAATAGCCCAACTCGATGGCCGCGGCCGCGGAGTCCTCGTCCAACTGCAGGGCCTGTTCCAGTGCCTCCCTGGCCTCGGTCAACTCGTAGGGGCTGTCCTCCTCCTGCAATTGCACCAGGCAGGCCCTGAGGATGTGTAGGCGCGGATTCCCCGGCCAGGTCTCGAGTAAGGCGTCGACCTCGGTCAGCGCCGTTTCGTATTCCTGTGCTTCCCAGAGCCGGGAAATCCGCCGAAGTTTTCGTTTGAAACCGGCAACCGGGCTCATGAGGGCCGCCCCTTCGATTTCTGCTGCAATCGTTCGGTCTGTTCGATCAGCTTCTTCATTTGCCGAGCCTTCATATCAGGCGGATCTGCAGCGGCCAGATCTTTAATCTCTTTGTACGTCTTCTGCCCGTAATCGCTGTGATACGACGCCAGCCTTTTCAGGCTGCCCGGTATCACGTCATTGGCGATATCGGTGTCGAGAGCCACTCGACTACCCTATCATGCGGCGCCAGTTTTCCCAAGATTCTGCGTTTCGCGGCGGCGCTGGCGGCGCCTGGCGGCGGCAGCGGTTGCGGCGGGGGTCGCGACGGCGACCCCTCTCCTGCGTCACCCGGCACGGGCGCGTCAGGCCAGGATGTCGTCGATGACTCGGCCGTGGTCGATTTCCAGCCGCTTGCGTCCGGGGACCTCCAGCCGGCGGTTGTCGAGGCCCAGCAGATGCAGCACTGTGGCGTGCAGGTCGGTGACGTAGTGGCCTTCGCCCAGCGCGTGATAGCCCAGTTCGTCCGTCGCGCCGTGGACGTAGCCGCGCTTCAGCCCCGCACCGGCCAGCCAGATCGTAAAGCCGTTGGGGTGATGGTCGCGGCCGTCCTTGCCACCGCTGCGCTCTTCCAGTCCGGGCGTGCGGCCGAACTCGGTGCAGAACACGACCAGCGTTTCGTCGAGCAGGCCCCGCTGCCTGAGGTCCTGGATCAGCCCCGCCGTCGGCAGATCGACCGTCGCACACAGCCGCGCGTGATTCGCCTGGAGTTTCTGATGCGAGTCCCACACGCCGTACGCCGACGGAAACACCTGCACGAAGCGCACGCCGCGCTCGACCAGCCGCCGCGCCGTCAGCAGCCGCTGTCCGGCCACCTTCGTCGCCTCGTTGTCGAGGCCATACAGCCGGGCGGTGGCCTCGGTCTCCTCGGCGAGATCGACGGCCCCCGGCACGGCCGCCTGCATGCGGAACGCCAGTTCGTACGAACGGATCCGCGCCCGCAACTCCGCATCGTGCGGGTACTCCACGGCCGTCAGTGCATTCAGATTGTGGATCAACTCGTACTCGGCCCGCTGCTCTTCGAGCGACTGCGACGCGTGCCGGGAGCCGAACGGCAGCGGGTTCTTCGGATCGAGCGCGAGCGGCACGCCGGCGTGCTCCGGGCCGAGATAGTACGAATCGATCGACTGCCGCGTGTCGGAGCGCGTCGGTCCGCCCAGGACGACGAACTTCGGCAGGTTCTCGTTCATGCTGCCCAGGCCGTAGTGCGCCCAGGCGCCGATGCTCGGCTGCGTTTCGTCGAGGCGGTGGCGGCCGGTGTGAATCTGGTTCTCGGCGGCGTGGTCGTTGTCGGTCGTCCACATGTTGCGGACGAAGCACAAGTCGTCGACGTGGCGGGCGAGCCGGGGCCACCAGTCGGTGATTTCGATGCCGCTTTCGCCGTGCCGCTTCCAGCCAACCTGCATCGGATAAATCTTCGGATACACGTCGCGGACGTTGACTTCCTCGGCAGGCACCGAGCGGAAGCGCTTCTTGTGCAGCGGCGAATCGACGGGGTTCTCCAGGGGCGTTTCGGCGAACGTCTTGCCGGCGTAACGGTTGAGGGCGGGCTTCGGATCGAACGTCTCCAGATGGCTGTAGCCGCCGGAGAGAAAGATCCAGATCACGGCCCGCGCCCGCGGCAGGAAGTGCCGCGCGGGGCCGCCGGCTCCCGTCGGCTCTGCTGCGCTTGCGCGGCGTTCATCGGCCAGCATGGCCCCCAGCGCCAGTCCGGTGAACCCCATGCCCAGATCGGCCAGAAATGCCCGCCGCGACCCGCAGCCGCAGTCTGCCGATGTATCGTGACTGCTCTCTGTCATCGTGTTACCTGATCGTCACGAAGTCGTTGTGGTTGAACAAGGCTCGCAGCAGGCTCTCGCGGGCGCGACGTGCTGCGGTTGCGCCATCGGTTGCCGTCTGGAGCGCACGCTGCGCTTCGAGGGCTTCGAGACACACCGCCCGCTCGGCGTCCGTCGGGGCTCGTGAGAGGATCCGCTCGAACATGCGGGTGACGAACTGATCATCGTCGCCCGCCGTGCCCGCATCCGGCGGTTGCTCGCGAACGATGCGGGCGCTCAATTGGTGGACGAGCTCGCTGTTCGTCAGGGCCAGCGCCTGCTGCGGCACGATGCTCTTCGTGCGGCGGTAGCACTCCAGCGGCTCGGGGCCGTCGAACAGTTCGCCCAGCGGGCTTTTCCCGCCCTGCTCGGGATACACGGCGTAGTACAGACTGCGGCGCCCGGTGGCGAGCGACTCGGAGTTCTCCAGCTCCTGGCCGCCGATCGTCTGGCCGAGCCGGCCCGCACAGTACAACAGGCTGTCGCGGACGACTTCGGCTTCCATGCGGCCGCCGTTCATCCGCCACAACAGCTTGTTCTCCGGGTCGACCGCCGCGTTCTGCGCAACGTCGCCGACAGCCGATGAGCGGGCGTACGCGGCGCTGGTGACAATCAGCCGGTGCAGGTGCTTCATGCTCCAGTTCGATTCGACCAGCTCGACGGCCAGCCAGTCGAGCAGCTCGGGATGTGTCGGCGCCGCCCCGCTCAGGCCGAAGTCGTACACCGTCGCCACCAGCGGCGCTTGGAAGTGACGCAGCCAGATGTGATTGACGGCCACGCGGGCGGTGAGCGGGTTTTCGGCGCTGGTGATCCACTCCGCCAGAGCCCGCCTTCGGCCGGAGCTGGTCTGCGGGTAGACCGGGCTGAACGGCGAATAGGTTTCCGAGGTTTGATCCGCAGCGGCGGCCTGCGCGCCTTCGAACGTCTTGCGTGCGGCCGCGAGTTGTGCGTTTGCGGCTTCGATGGCCTTCGCGCGCTCGGAGTCGCTTTCCGGCTTCGCCTCGGCAACGGCGAGCGCGTGTGCGTGCGAAGCCACCTGGGCTTCGGCTTTGCGAACCGCCGCTTCCCGCTCCAGCCGGCTTGCTGTACGGGCCAGCGCGGAAGCATCGGCCCCGGGCGTCTCGCCGTACTTGCCGCGGTCGGCCGCGATGCGCCCTTCGACGCTCGCCACCTCCGCACGGGCCGCGGCGACATTGGCTGCCCGCGCTGTCGCGAGAGCATCGCGCACAGCCTGCGGGACTTCGACAGCCGTCGCATCGACGGCGGCGAGCTCCGCCGACCCCTCCTTCCCCCCCTTAGTAAGGGGGGGATCAGAGGGGGGGTTAACCGCGCGGCGGGCGTCCGCCAGCACGGTTTCCTGAATCGCCGGGTTCAGCCCCGGATACCACGCCCGCGGCGGCAGTTCCACCGGCTCGATCTTCGGCAGCCATCCGGCGAGAAACTCAGGCACGCCGGGTGCGATCGAGCCGCGCTCTTCCACGCGGTTGCGCTCGTCGCCGCCGGTGTAGAACCACGTGGGAGCGTCCGGCGTCTTGTCGAACACCCGCACTGCCCCCAGCCGCTGAATCTTCCGCAGCACGCTGTACTGGTAATCCTGAAACGGCCCCGGATCGGCCTCGCCCGGCACGCGGTCCTGGCGGATGTACATCGGCTCGAAGAACGCCCGCAGCCGGAAGTAGTCTTCCTGTGCGATCGGGTCGTACTTGTGGTCGTGGCAGTGGGCGCAATTGAACGTCAGACCGAGAAACGCCTTGCCGGTGTGCTCGACATTGGACCGCATCCATTCGTTAGGGTTTAGCGAATAGTAGTTGCGGATCAAGAAGCCTGTGGCGTATCCGGCCTGGACGTCTAGCGGCGCGATCTCGTCACCGGCGAGCATCTCCGCCACCATGCGGCCGTATCCTTTGTCTTCGTTGAGCGACTGCACGATCCAGTCCCGCCATCGCCAGATTTGCGAGGCGCTATTGCGGACATCGTTGGCCGCGCGGCGTCCGTACCAGTCGCTGTATCGCCACACGTCCATCCAGTGCCGGCCCCACCGCTCTCCGTGGCGAGGGTCGCATAACAAGCGGTCCACCACGGCCTCATAGGCGTCCGGCGAGTCATCCGCCAGGAACGCGTGCAGTTGGCTGCGCGTCGGCGGCAGCCCGATCAAGTCGAGATACACGCGGCGCAGCAGCACGTGCTTCTCCGCTGGCGGACGCGGCGTCAGGCCCTCGGCTTGGAGCCTGGCCTCCACGAAGGCGTCAATGGGATGACGGGGCGCCGCCATTTGTGTCCCTTCGGGAGGCGGCGGGCGAACGGGCGGCCGGAAGGCCCAGTGGCCGCGCGGGTCTTGCTCGGGCTGCTCATCG
>JAHWKJ010000234.1 GCA_019347905.1 Planctomycetota bacterium | reverse complement strand
ATTCGCGGCTCCGGTTTCCTCGGGATCCCATTCTGCGGGCTTACGCCCGCAGCTACATGCTCCCGCCGCTTGCGCGGCTCAAGACGACCAGGTCATTGGCCAAGACGCGCCCGCACGTGCTCTTCCAGACGGCGAAGGACCTGCTGCGGACTGAGGCCGGTGGTGTCGAGGACGATGGCGTCTTCGGCTTTGCGCAAGGGGGCGACGGGGCGGGATTCGTCGCGCTGGTCGCGGTCGCGGATCTGGGCCAGCACGTCTTCCAGGGGCGACTCGCTGCCGGCGGTGGTCAGCTCTTCGTGGCGACGGCGGGCCCGTTCTTGCTCGTCGGCCAGCAGGAAGAATTTACAGCGGGCGTGAGGGAACACGTCCGTGCCCTGATCGCGGCCTTCCGTCACGATGTTGCGGCCCTCGGCGTAGCGGCGCTGCTTTTCGGCCAGGGCCCGCCGCACGCCGGGATTGACCGCCACCAGCGACGCGGCCCGGGTGACTTCGGCGGAGCGGATGGCTTCGGTGACGTCGACGCCATCGGCGAACACCCGCGGGCCATCGAAGCGGATGTCGACCGCCTCGGCGGTGGCCGCCACCGCGTCTTCGGCATCCAGATCGACGGCCGTCCGCAGGCAGGTTTCGGCGACGACGCGGTACATGGCGCCGGTGTCGAGGAACTCGAAGCCCAGCCGCCGCGCGAGTCCGCGGGCGGCGGTGCTCTTCCCCGAGCCGGCGGGGCCGTCGATGGTGACGATCATGGCCGATGCACTCCGCCGGCGATTGTAGCGGCCGGCCGACGGAGTTCGCTACGCGCCTTGTTTGACGCAAAGGCGCGAAGGCACGCAAAGGCTCACATGAGCAATGCAAAGTGGCCGACTCTCTGCTGGAAGCTCGATGGCAAAAAAATTGAGGGCAAAAAGATTCCGTCGTCGGGCATGTTTCTGCCCTCCATGTTTTTGCCCAGTGTCGCTCGGCGCTCTGAACTCCGTCAGGTTGACCTGAATCAGCTCGCCACCGGAACTCTTCTTGTCAAGAAAACAAGATGCGCGACATGAGCAATGCAAGTGAAGCGGTGGGCACAGCCCACCCTACGAAGCGGCGTCGATGCGGGACTGTAACTGGGCGAGCAGCGAGCGACACTCGTCGGCGAGCACCTTCAGCCGCGGGTCGTCGCCCTGATCGCACTTCTCGATCATCTGCTGGTGATACCACACGACGTACTCGGGCGAGGCGTTGAAATGCGACCAGAAGCCCGGCGTGTGCTCCAGGTCGTAGAGCATCGTGCCCAGGTTGTGCAGCTTGTCGGCCAGGACCATGGCCCGGGCCTCCAGCGGGGCGGCAGCGACGTGCTCGAGATGCTCGTCCTTCCGCACCTTCCACGGCCGCTTATTACCCGCTCCGTCAAGCTTTTGCTCGGTGTGGGCGGCGACGAACGCGATGATGTCCGGGGGAAAGCGCTCCCGCTCCAACTCGGCCAGCGTGCAGTCGGTGTCTTCGACCACGTCGTGCAGCACCGCCGCCGCCAGCACCCTCTCGTCGCCGAAGCCGGCGCGGGCGAGAATCACCGCCACGGCCGCGGGATGGTAAAAGTACGGCAGCTCGCTGGCCTTGCGCAACTGGTCGCGATGCTTCACGGCCGCCAGCCGCAGCGCCTTTTCCAGCACGAAAGAGAACAGTCCATCCTCCATCCTCAATCCTCCATCCTCGCTTCAATGCGCCGGCGGCGGGGAGTTCTGGAAGGCCCGCGCGCGGAACAGGAAGTCGATGATGTTGCCTTCGTGCGGCTGCAGCCAGTTGAGCTGGATCGTCTTCACCTCGCCGATGTTCAGCCGGTCGACGTTGGTCGCGTCCAGAAGCTGCTGCTGGAACGACTCATCGTCGGTGATCGCGCTGCACACCAGCGTGTAGCCGCACTTCTTCAGGAACTGCTCCTGCGGGCAGTCGACCACAGAGACGAAGGGAAACATGTACTCGGTGTTCGCCATCGGGTCGTCGGGATCGGTCACGTGCAGCACGGTCGGCCGCAGGAAATCGCTGCGTTCGCGCTGCACCAGCCGCTCGCCGTTACGGTACTTCGCGGTGACCTCGGTGACGTTGGGCGACTTGCAACCTTCGTCGATCTGGGCGCTCATGGCTTCGGCCTGTCCCGGCACGGTGAACGCAGCCAGGCCCGACTGCGGGTCGTCCATCGGGTTTGGCTCGATCGCACCGAGCCGCTTCGCGAGCGCCTCGGCGATCTCGGCCCCATGCCGCGAGACCCAGATGCCGGAGCAACTGATGCAGCTTCGGCCGCTGTTGACGTAGACGCTGTCGGCCATCAGGTCGAGGTACTTCTCCCACTGGTCGACCTTGTCGTCGCCCAACACGATCTTGGAGAAGCCCGGGCCGTGGGCCGAGACCCTGGGGTTGCCGCGGTACTGCTGCACGGTGGCGGTGCCGCCGAAGATGACGGAGCGCTCGCAGCTTTCCAGAACGGCGCTGCCCAGTTCCGGCCCCTTCGCGGTGCCGCCGGGATAGATCGAGAACGCGGCCCTCGGAATGCCGGCCTGGGCGAAGGCCTCGTACATGCGGTAGGGCGTCCAGGGCTCCTGCGGGCCGGGCTTCAGGACCAGGCCGATCTGCAGCGGAATCACCGGCAGCCACAAGGTGTGCACGCCGGGCGAGTTCGACGGCAGCACCCAGCCGCAGGCCTGGCAGTTGGCCTGGTAACTGACCAGCACGCCCCGACCTTCCTCGCCATAACCGCGACTGAGGATGTCATAGGGCAGCCCGCGGGTGAGGGCGTCGAGAATGTCGCCCATGTGCCGCAGCACGAAGGCGTTCTTCGACATGTTGAAGCGGCACATGTGCTCGGGCAGCCCGGTGGTGGCGGACTGCATGCGGCAGAAGTCGTCGGGGGACTGTGTGCCATTGCCCAGGGGCAGCGTGGCGTCGACATACAGGTCGGCAGCCGTTTTGCACTTCTCGACGAGGTCTGCGATGGAGAACTGCCGCAGAACGTCGCGGGCGCGCTTAGCCTTCCGCATGTCCATCTTGATGATGCCGCCGTTGGCCTCGTGGACGCGCGCGAGCGTCTCGCCGGTCTCGAAGTGGACGACGTCCATCTTCTCGAGGCTCTCGTAAGCTTCGCCCCAGCGGACGACGGGAATCTCCAGCATGACTCATATCTTTCGTTATTCGGGTTTGACGTAAAGGCGCGGAGAAGGCTTTGTTTCAGCAGGTCCCACCGCTCATACGGCGTGTCTTCAGGCCGTGCGTCTCTTCGCCGCACCCTCATCGGCTGACGGCAATGTGACAATGCTGATCAGCGCGGAACTGAACGGAATCTCGACAATGCCACCGTCGCTGAACAGGATGCGGTGCAGAAATGCGCCTTGATGATCTGCCGCAAGGTCGAGTTCGTCATACATCCAGCGCGTCGGCGACTCGGAAAATGGCCAGTCTTCTTTCGCGGGATACTCGCGGACGTGATCCCAAAGCACGTAAATCAGGGAGCAAACGGTGCGATCCTTCTTGAGCGACATGATCGCCACGGCCGACCATAGGGGAATCGGCCAGAACGGCTCCGGCGAGGAAAACAGGGACTGCAATTCCTGCTCGAAGGCGAGCAGTTCCGCATCGTGCAGACAGAGGTCTGAAAGCCGCCGGACCTGCGACGGCAATCTCGGACGGACGGCATCCAGGTGGTTCTGGTAGTCGGTCAGCGCTCTCTCCCAGGCTGCGTCGGCGCGATCCGCGACTTTATCGTCGGGCGAATTGAACTGAAGGTCTGAAGGTATAGTTCGCGAGTGAAGAAACGCATGACCTGCTCACACGGCCCTTCGGTTGACGGTTTCATAGAATGTATGCCCCGGCCCTTCACGACGGCACCATCCGACCCCAGCTTTGCTTCATGAATCTGCGGCGGGGCTGGCTCGGCAGGTGTCGCGGCAGGTGACTTCTTCTTGCCCATGCGTGGCCTACCCCCCCGGCACCGGGCCGCCGGCGGTGAGGGTGGATTGGCCGTAGCCATCGGATGAGCCGGGGGCGAAGACGTAGGCGGGCGGCTCGAAGTTCAACAGGTAGTTCGTGGCCGATTGCCATTGCTGCTCCTGCAGCTTGCCTTCGATGGTTTCGCCCTCCCGCCGGATGACTGAAAACGCCAGGTTGCTGACAGCGTTGTTCCTTTCCCACACGGGCTGACCGTTGTGCGTGACGGCGGCCCTGCAGTCGAAGATCCGCTCGGAGACCGTCGTCTCGCCCTCGCCTCCGCCGCCGAAACTTCTGTAGGTCTGCGTCTTGTCGGTAGTGCGCTCGGTGAAGCTGACGTTCAACGTCAGCGGCGCTTGGGCGGCCACGGTGATGTTGTGCTGGCCGTACTTCGCCGCAATGTTCTTCCGCACGGCTTCCGGGAAGTTCGTCTGGCCCGGCGCCTGCTGCGGCAGCGTGAGGTTCACAGCGATCGAGCCGCCGGGCTCCAGCAAAAAGCTCGGCCCCAGCTCCTTCGACGCCAGCACGTTCTGAGCGCCGGCTTCGGGCAGTGCGGCGGCCGTGAGGTAGACCTCTTTGCTGCCGAGCCGCGGCGGCGCGAGGTACCAGTGGCGGCCGTCGGGGCTCAGCGGGCTGTGCCTGCTGAACGGCGCCGCCTTGTACGTCCACGCGACGACCTTGCGCGGGACGTCGATCAGCACGAAGCTGGCATCGTTCTCGTTGAACAACAGGTGATCGCTCCCGCAGAAGTGCATGCCGCGGCCCATCCAGCTCCGGTCGGGCAGCGGGAACTGCGTTTCGGGTCGGCCGGTCTGCATGTCGAATACGACCGCCGAGCTTTTACCCCCACCGCGAAGCACGACGGCGAAGCGCTGGCCGGCGGGATCGAACGCCGCGGCCGCCGCGGCCCCGTCGAGCACGAGCGACCCCTTGTTTTCGCCGCTGCGGGCATCGAAGAACACCGCCAGCTTGTCGCCGAACAGCACGACGTACTGTCCGCCCGGACTCAGGCCCGGCGGGCTTTCCAGCACGCGCACGGCGTTCTCGACGTGGTAACGCGCCTTGCCGGTGGCGACCTCCCACAGCGCGAGTTTGTTCTGGCTGTTGAGCGTGAGCAGGTGCTCGTCGTCAACGAACATTGCCGCGGTGATCTTCTTGTGGTGGTCGTGTTGTTCGTCGGCATAGGGCCGCCAGCCGGAAACGTGCTGCCCATCCTCGATCGACCAGACGTCGAGCCGGTCTTCCGTTTTGGCCAGTGCAAAGACGGCGCGTTTGCCGCTGGGGCTCATCGCCAGGAAGTTGCAGGCGAAAGGCAGCTTGAGCGAGTGGGCCACCTCGCCGTCCGTGAGGCTCAATATGTCGAGCCGCGCCGGAGACTGCCCGGCGTCCGGCGGCCGGCCCGGCCGCGCGGCCGCCGTCTCGTAGAACAGCGCCGCGCGGGCGGCCGCGGCGTCGGAGAGGCCGAATCCGTTCAGCTTGCCGTCGGCCGCGGCCACTTGCACCGGCTGCGGCAGCAGTTCCCCCGGCGGCTGCGGGGCGGGCTCGGGCTGGGCGCTCCACCCCCCGCCGGCCACCAACACCGGCCGCGAAGCGGACCAGTCGGCCTTCTTGAGCGGCGGGAGCGCCGCGTCGACCGCCTCGCCGCCGGCCGCGGCGATCTCGGCGGCTTTCGCCAGCAGTTCTTCGGACAGCTCGAACGTCGTGAATTCGCCGCCGGTCCGCCCGCCGGTCACGACGCCGATCCGCTTTGCATCGACTACCCGTCGCGGCGCGCGGTCGCTGAAGTCCTGCGGGAACTTGAACACGAACTTGCCGCTGCCGCGGTCGAGAATGCCCTTCCCATACACTAAGAACCGCTGCTGGTCCGGGAACCACTGCAGCGGCGGCCCGTTCGCACTCACGAACATGTTGCGGAAGTCGTCGTCCAGCTTGACCTGAGTGACGAGCGCCCCGCGATCCATGTCCCAGATCCACAGTTCGTTGTCGCCGCCCATCTGAAAGATGCCGGCGAGCTCCTTGCCGTCGGGCGAATACGCCAGATCAGTGCACTGCGGCCGGCCGAATTTCGGGACGGGCGTCGGCAGCCGAGAGGCGACATCGCCCGCGGCCAGGTCGTAGAACCAGACGTGGTAGTTGTCGTTTTCCCCCACGAACATCGTGAGGTACTTTCCACCGGGGCTGACGAGGGCTCGCTCGGTGTCGGCGTCCTTGGGAGGGTCGAATGACCGCTCCGGCTCGCCGCCCGGCATCTTCCACACGTGGATCTGCTCGCCGAACTCCAGGCCCTGGGCCGCGATCATCCGCTCGTTGCCGCCGAACATCATCAGGTTGACGAAGTGCTTCTGCGGCAAGGGTAGCTGCTTGTGCGGCTTGCTGGCTTTGACGTCCCAGATCAGCACGCCCTGCGTGTGGTTGCCGGCGGCGGCGAAGTATTTGCCGTCCGGCGTGATGTCCATCTTGCTGACGCTGGCCCGCACGCCGCCCACCTGGCCGAGCCGCTTCTTGCCGCGCAGGTCGTAGATCTGCATGAAAGCGTCGTCGCGAATCTCGCCCAGTCCGATGTAGGGGCTGTAGCCGCGGGGGAAGAAGACGTCGGTTGCGTCGGTGCTGCGCGGCAGGTCAATCTTGAGCATTTGGGCGGGATCGATGGTGACGGCTTCGGGCGGCGGATCGGCGGTGACTTTCCAGTCGCCCTGCGCGATGTTTCGTGGCGCGGCGGCCGCGAAATCGGTCGCTGCGGACGGGCGGCCCGGGCGCGGTCTGGACGGCCGGTTGTTGCCGGCCGGCGGCGCGCCAGCCTGCGGTGGCTGAGCCGCAAAGTTCGGCGGCACGGCGGGCGGGGCGTTATTCGCCGGCGGAATCGCATTGCCGTTCGCACCCGCCGGCGGGACTTGGTTGTTGCCCGCGGGAGGCTGGAAGTTGTTCTGCCCCGGTTGAGGCTGGAACTGATCGGGGATCGCGTTTGGCTGGTTTTGCGCGACGTTCTGGTTCGGCTGGGCGTCTTCGCCTTTCCGGGTCATGGCCGAGAAGACCATAATGCCCACGCCGATCGCCACCACGCCGCCAATGCCGGCCGCAATCCACAGATTGGCATTCGAGCCGCCCGCCGCGGCGCGCGCCTGCGGCCGGCGTGGCTTCGCCGTCGCGCCGCGCTTGGCGCGCGGCCGGGGCGATTCGTCCTCGAAGTACTGCTCTTCGAGATCCTTTCCGCCGCGCCTGCTGCCGGGAACGTCGATTGCGGACCCGCACTCTTTGCAGGGGACGCTCTTCCCCGCACGATGGTCGCCGACGCGGTATTTCGCGCCACAGATGTCGCACTCGATCTTGATCGGCATCCGAACCTCCCGCCTTCCCGGGGCGATGATGGACGATGAAACCCTATGATGGTTATCGCCCGCCGGGGTGACAAGGTGACGGGCAGCGGTGACAAGGTGAGGGGATGTCGCGCGACGGACGGCGATTCTTGTACGGCCCGACTCGTGAGGGCGTCACAGTCGTAGCGCCAGCGTTCACCCCGTCGCCCCGTCGCCCCGTCACCCAGTCACCCCGTCATCCATCCCACAGCGCCCGCGTCAGCCGCAATGACCCCTCCAGGCCGTGCTCGGCCGCTTCCGACGCGAAGCTCGGCTTCTCGCCCGTCGGCACCAGGTCCGCAATCAGCCGGCCGTCTTTGCCGCGGCCCGCGAGCTTCGACACGAACAGTTCGCGGAGCACGAACCGCTCGCCCGCGTCCAGGCCGCAGGCTTCGGTGATGCGGGTGATCTTTCGCGAACCGTCCTCGGCGAATCGCGCGAGCTGCACGATGAGGTGAATGGCGGAGGCGACCTGGGCGCGGGCGACGTACACCGGCAACTGCACGTCCGACATCAGCGACAGCGTTTCCAGCCGCACGAGCGCGTCGCGGGCCGAGTTGGCATGCACGGTCGTCATGCTGCCGGAATGCCCGCTGATCATCGACTGCACCATATCGAGGGCCTCGCCGCCGCGGACTTCGCCCACGATGATGCGGTCGGGCCGCATCCGCAACGAGGCGACGAATAGTTGCCGGATCGTCAGCTCGCCGCGTCCCCAGGCGTCGGCCTTCTGCGCTTCGAGATACAGCGTGTGCTCCTGCGCGAGCTTGAGCTCGGAACTGTCCTCGATCACGACGATCCGCTCGTCGGCCGGAATCGCCGTCGACAGGGCGTTGAGGAACGTCGTCTTCCCGGTGCCCGTGCCGCCGGACACGAGGATGTTCTTCCGCAGCCGCACGCAGGTTTCGAGAAACTCGCGCGCCGGATCCGAAATGCTCCCCAGCCGCAGAAAGTCCGCGAGGTCCAGAATGTCGCGCTGGAACTTGCGGATGGTGACGTAGGTGCCGCGGCGGGCGCTGGGTGGAATGACGGCATGCACGCGGCTGCCGTCGGGCAGGCGGGCGTCGAGAATGGGCCGGTCGCGGTCGATTTCGCGTCCCACGTACTGGGCGACGTTGTGGACCGCCGAGAGCAGCGCGTCGTCGCTGGGGAAGCGGGCGTCGGTGAGTTCCTGCCGCCCGCGGCGCTCGATGTAGATCTCGTCGTAGCCGTTCACCATGATTTCGGTGACGGTGTCGTCCTCGAGAAACCGGCGGACCGGCCTCAGGAAATAGTCGAGGCTGGCTTCAAAGATCGTCTCGCGCGACATGGCCTACCAACCTGCGCGGGAAGTGTAGGGTTGGGCTGTGCCCACCAGCCCAATCCACCCGGGCCTCGGTGGGCGCCGCCCGCCCTGCTCCGCCGCCTCCCGGCTCTCGCCCCAATCAGCGATCAGGCGGCGGACTCGTCTTCTTCCTCGCCCGGTGGACGCGGCGGCGGCAGCTCGACCGGGTTTTCCTTCCGCCGCAGCCGCCGAGTTCGTTTGTCTTCGGCCTTGCGCTTCTTGTCCTGTTCCCGCTGACGTTTGGCAAACGTGTTCTGGTTCTTGTTGCGTGCGATGGCTGTCTCCTCGAATGGAAAGGTGAACTATCCATTCTAGAGCACAAGCCGCCGCAGGCACACCCCGACCGCGCTGCAATCGACGGAGAGCGTGAATCGAGCTAGCCTCGTAGAGGCCAATGCCGTTGCCGCAAGCTGAAACATTCGCTAGCGTCC
>JAHWKJ010000753.1 GCA_019347905.1 Planctomycetota bacterium | reverse complement strand
CGGCTTCTTGTGCGTGGCGTGCGGTGTGTTTGCCGCGACAATCACGACACCCGCTGCGACGATCACGATTCCCATCCACATGTTGAGGTTCTGGCCTTGCTGCCGGTGCTGTATGGCCGACACGATCGCCGTCACCGAGACCGCACCCCCAAAGACGATCGGCATGACCAGGTGCGGCTTGGGCGTTCCCTCGAAACTTAGCATCGCGGCGGTCAGGCTGAGGGCGCCCCACGCTCCCACACTGCCGGCCAGAAAGCCCCACACGCCCGCGGCCGAATGGCTGCCCGTGAAGTCGAAGCTGTCTTTCTTCCACCACATCAGGATCAGCCCACCGATAAATGCCCAGACGAGGTACGCCAGACCAATGCCGACGTAAGGCTTGAAAGGGCTCCACAGCTTCTCGGGGCTGCGGGCATTCCCCACGGCGGGACCATAGACTCCCCAGCACAGCGCGGTCAGCAGCGCGAACAGAATCGGCAGCGAGATCTTCATCGTTCGGAATATTCCTGGCAGGAGAAAAGGCGGGATCGACCGGCGGCTTCAACGCCACACAACCGCGGCGAAACCGCATCGTAGCGGCTGCCAGCAGCGAACGCATCCGAATGACGCGGCGGGATGTTCGCGCCCAATACCTCCTTCGCCACCTTGCCCCACCCACGTGCCGGATCTTCAGCAGGCGCTCGAAGGCCTGTTCCGCCGGAAGGTCGATCTCGTGATGGAATCGGCAGCAAAGAATCCGTGGTTCCTTCGCGAAGCGAATCGCACGCGAGTCCCTGTGTATGTCCATGCAAACGAAGACGCCCAAGCTGCTGCACGACATCCGTGACGCGTTCCGCAACCTGCTGATTCACGGGTACGATGCCATCGATGACGCGCAGGTGTGGCAGGTGATCGCGGCAGATCTGCCGATCCTGATTGCGGAGATTCAGGCACTGCAAGCAGATGACGGCGGCCACGCCTGACTCGCCCCGAGGCCGAGCCTTCGCGCCGCGAATCTGCCGTCCAACCGCCCGCAAAACGCCCATTCCGGTCGCTTGCATCGCTATGGGGCTTCTGGCATAGTTCAGCCTTCGCGGGGGCCGGACGCTTCCGCGACGACCTTCCACAAGTGACCTGAGACCCGCACCGCGGCGCTCAAACCGCGCGCAGCGTCCGGCGGTGGGAAGCGATCGCCCGCCGCCGGGCCGGTACGTCAGAACCTCATGCCCATCGTCTTCGCTCAGGCCGACGAGGCCACGCTGGCTGACCTGTTCCGCAATGCGGGTCTGTCGCCCGGTGGAGCCTACGCGCTGGCGGGCATCGTCCACGCCGTGCTGCTGATCAGCTTCTTTGGCGTCGTGCCGCTGATCTTTATCTGGGCCGAGCGGAAAATCTCCGGCCGCATTCAGGACCGGCTGGGGCCGACGCGCGTGGGCGGCCGCTTCGGCTGGCTGCAGGGGGCGGCGGACGGTCTCAAGTTGATCCAGAAGGAAGATCTCGTCCCGTCGGCTGCCGACGGCATGTTGTTCCGCATGGCTCCGTATCTGGCCTGCATCGCAGCCTTCTGCGCGTTCATGGTGCTGCCCTTCAGCGAGGGCTGGATGGCCGTCGCCAGCGACATCGGCGTATTCCTCTTGTTCGGGATCCTGTCGCTGGAAGTGCTGGGCATCATTCTCGCCGGCTATTCGAGCGGCTCCAAATGGGCCCTCTTCGGCGGCATGCGCGAAGCCGCGCAGATGGTGAGCTACGAAATCCCGCTGGCGATCTGCGCCCTGGTGCCGATCGTCGCGGTGGGATCGCTCAACCTCAACGAGATCGGCATGGTGCAGCACGGCTGGTTCTGGAACTGGCTGATGTTCGCCAACCCGTTCGTGTTCGTCACGTTCTTCATCTACTTCACGGTCGCCACCGCGAGTTGCAAGCGGGCGCCGTTCGACCTCGCCGAGGCGGAGAGCGAGTTGGTCGCCGGCTTTCATACCGAATACAGCGGCATGCGCTGGTCGTTCTTCTTCATGGCCGAGTACGCTGCCATGTTCCTGGTAAGCGCGGTGGCCGCCATCCTCTTTCTCGGGGCGTGGAATACCGGCCTGGGGCCGCTCGATGCGTGGCTGGTGCGGCTGCGCCAGCCCGCGGAGATGGGGACGTTCGCATCGTTCGGCGGCTACTTCGCGAACTTGATCGGCATGGTCGTGCTGGTGACGAAGGCCTCGAT
>JAHWKJ010000233.1 GCA_019347905.1 Planctomycetota bacterium | reverse complement strand
GAGTGCCGCTATCATCGGCACAACGGCGGCAGCGGGCACGTCTGGCAGGGACGGTAAGGCCATCCCCATCCAGCAGGACGAACACCTATCCTCGGTGCCGTAAGTCAGCCATGCCCACTCTCACAGACTGGTTTCCGGTCGCCCTCACAGGCACGGTGATGGACTTATCGACCATGAACCCCTGGTGCGCGAAAGGCGTCATTCTCCTGGCGAGCCTTGTGATGGTCGTCATTCGGGCGCCGCACGGGCACCGGAGCCGCACGGTCCCGGTGGCGCGCAGCCGGAAAGGGTCGCTCGAACTCGTGCTCCTGACGATCGCCTGGGCTGCGTTTTTCCTGCCGTTGATCTGGATCGCCGCCCCGCTGTTCGAATTCGCCGACTATCCGCTGCACCCGATCCCATTCCTCGCCGGGTGCTTGTGCCTGGTGCTCGGACTGTGGCTCTTCCATCGGTCGCACGCAGACCTCGGCACGAATTGGTCGATTACGCTCGAGGTGCGCGACAAGCACCAACTCATCACGCATGGCGTTTATCGGTGGGTCCGCCACCCGATGTACGCGGCTCTGCTAATCTACTCGGCGGGGCAGGCACTCGTCGTTCCCAACTGGCTCGTCGGACCGTCGTACGGCGTCGCCATCGTTCTCCTGATTGTGCTCCGCCTGCAGCCCGAGGAACGTATGATGCGTGACGAATTCGGGAAGGACTACGAGGCGTACACGGCGAGGACAAAGCGTTTGATCCCTGGTGTCTGGTGACTGTTAACCAGTCGAGTGCTAAACCATGCGCTGCAACACGCCGTGTACGGTTTCCACCGCTTTGACGGCGCCATACATGGCCAGAGCGAACAGCAGGGCCATGACGGCATTCTCCCACCAGCGATTGCGGTGCTCAGGCCCGATGTACCGCGCGCTGGCTGTGATCCACCAGAGTCCGCCGGCAAGGAACGGCACCAGCACGACCTGGGCGCTGTTCGACACAAGCGTCAGTGTCACGAAATCGGGCATGCCGGGGACGGTCCAGACGAGCGGCGAGATCAGACACCACACGACGATCCAGCGATAGCAGCGATGCTCCCGAAAGCCTGTCGAGCGGGCGCTCGGGCCGGAGTGCCAGCGCCGCCAGGCGTGGTTTCCCAAGCACGCCAGGCCCAGCGCGTGCCCGACCAGTGACGTGAAGATCGCCGAGAAGATGCCCAGATAGAACAGCAGCCGGCCTCCCTCTCCCAGCACCCGCGACAGCAGCCGCGGCAGATCATCCATGTCGCGGATCGTGAGCCGCTGCAGGTGGAGGAGTTCCGCGCCCAACGTCCAGACCGCGAGATCGAGCACGATCATGACGGCCACGGCCAGCAGGAGGTCATAGAGCTGCACCCGCCGATACTGCGGTCCGCGCCAGCCCTTCGATTCCAGAAAGTAGGGATACACGAGATTCATCAGCGACCCGCCGACGGCTCCGATCATGGCCACGGCCACCAGCAGCGGACCGAATTCGCCCGACTGCTCGGGCAGTTCGACCCGGTACAAGCCGGTCAGGAGGCCCTGCGGATCGGGCCTGACCCACAGCGCCGTTCCCAGGAAGGACACGGACAAGAGCGCCAGGAACAGCTTGAACAGCGTCTCGACCCGGCCGTAGGCCGGCCGAAGAACGAGCAGCAGGGCGGCGGCGTTCCAGACGAGCGCCCAGTGCCATTTCGCGCCCCAGCCCGTCACGTTCACGCAGGCTTCGCCGATGCCGACTGTCATATAGGCGCCGTACACGTGGCCCATGACGATCGCCGCCAGCCATAAGCCGGGCGCGTACAGCAGGTGCAGTCGGGTCAATCCGTCGAGGACGCCTTCGCCGTGAGGATTGCAGAGTTGATATTTGGCGATCAGGGAGACAAACAGAAACCGCATCACCACCGCGACAACGAGCACCCACATGAGCGAGTAGCCGTAGTTGCCGCCGGCCACGCCCATGTCAACGATGTCGCCGGCCCCCAGCCAGGTCAGAACCACGACCAGCCCCGGCCCGAAGGAGCGCACGTATTCGAAAAACGTCCGCGGCGCCGGCGGGGCGGCGGGCGGCGACGGGTCGGAATCGGCGCTCGACGAGTCGCGAACCATCGCGGCAGTATATCGTCGAGTCCGCCAAAAACGGATCGGCTCCGTCGTTGAACCACCACGGACCGGCTGCGAGAATCGCCACTCTTGGCAAAACCCCTGATCATTCGGGAGCAAACATGGGCCGATCGACTCGCGTGCGGCGCTCCATGCGTCCGCTGTTCTGTTGCCTTCTTCCCCTGCTGTTGGGTCTCGCGGGATCCGCCGGCGTCCGGGCGGCGGAGCCGCTGCTGGTTGTGCGGACGCCGATGTCTCCGCCGGAGTGGGCGCTGCTGCAGCGCGAGCTCTTGCGGGCGAACGCGGCCGCCTGCGAGGCGTTCTTCGAGCGCTATTTCGACGAGCGCGGCTGGCTGCTCTGCGTCGAGCGCTGGGGCGGCAACGACGGGCCGGACGACGCCATCGAGAACCTGCTGCACTGGCCGATCCTGCATGCTCTGGGCGCGCCCGATTCGATCCTCGAGCTCTACAAGCGCGGCTGGGAAGGGCACCTCCGGCAGTTCACCCAGGCGAAAACGGTCGAGGTCCCGTTCGCCCGCGACGGCATGTACTACAAAGAATTCCCCGTGATGTTCGACTGGCTGCATCACAGCGAGGGGCTGACCGTCTTCAACCTGCAGGGGCTTTCCGATCCCTACGACCGCCGCTTCCGCCAGCGCGCCCGGCGGTATGCGGGCTTCTATCTCAACGAGGATCCGGGCGCACCCAATTACGATTCCGAGCGGCGGATCATCCGCAGCTTGTTCAACGGTAGCCGCGGGCCGCTGTTGCGGAAGGCGACGGCGGTGGACTGGGCGGGCGACCCCATCGAGGTCGAGAACCGGCTTGATCCGCGCCATGGCGAGAAGACGTATCAGCAGTTTCTGGAGCATTTCCAGGATTACAACGACGTCGTGGGCGATCATCCCTCGAACCTGGTCGCCACGTCGCTGGCCCTGGGCGCCTACATGCTGGACCACGAAGCGAAATACCGCGCCTGGATCCTGGAGTACGTGGGCGCCTGGCGCGAGCGGATGATCGAAAACGGCTACATTATTCCCTCGAACATCGGCCTCGACGGGAGCATCGGCGGGGAGTGCGGCGGCAAGTGGTACGGCGGCGTTTACGGCTGGGGGTTCACCGTCGCCGTGCCGCAGACCGGCGCGCCGGCCCACCGCAACAACACGCATCTCGGCTTCGCCGGCTTCATGAACGCGTACCTGCTCACCGGCGACGACGCCTGGCTCGAACCGTGGCGCAGGCAGATTGACAAGATCAACGCCCAGGCCACGGAAATCGATGGGCGGACGATGTACCCGCAGATGTGCGGCGACAAGGGCTGGTATCACTTCACGCCCGCGAAGTACACCCGCAACGCCCTGGAGATCTACTACCTCTCGATGGATGCAGCCGACCGCGGCCGCGTGCCGCCCGATCCGTGGCTCGACTTTCTCGAAGGGAACAACCGCGATTATCCCGAGGAGGCCCTGCGGCGCGATCTGGAGCGAGTCCGTCAGCAGGTCGAGGGTTTTCGGAACGACGACAGCACTCCCGACACGCGGCTGGCCGACGACTCGATGCGTTTCAACCCGGCCAGCGTCGCGTCACTCGTTGAGCAGACGATGGGCGGGCTGATCGGCGGCAAGAACACGCTTGTGCTGCATGCCCGCCTCCGCTACTTCGATCCCGGACGCCGCCGCGCCGGCCTGCCCGAAGACGTCGCCGCCCTGGTGGAAGAGCTGAGCGGCGACCACGTGACCGTGACCTTGGTCAACGTCAACCAGGTGGCTGAGCGGACCGTCACGATTCAGGCCGGCGCCTACGCGGAGCATCGCTTCAAGGATGTGACCACAAGCGATCGCACGGTGCCGATTGAACGCCCGGATGTCACGATTCGCCTCGCGGCCGGTAGTGGGGCACGCCTCCGGTTCCGCATGGACCGGTACGCTTTTCAGCCGACGCTCAGCTTTCCCTGGGACCGCAGCAGATGACCGCCGACGTGCTCACGTCGCCGCCATCGTGGGTACGCGGGCCGTGTCGGTCATCTTTCGCCAGACTTGCTGCAGAATCTCGCGGCAGTTCTCTGAGGGAGCGCGCTCGCCATAGACGACGTGGGCGTACAGCCGCGCCGTCTGCCGGGCTTCGTTTGCCAACTCGGGCGAGTGCCGGCCGAGATCGGCGGCGAACTCCAGCGGCGTCTGGTCGCGGTTCCGCGCGTGGCCCTGGTCGCGGCCCCAGGCCTCCAGGGCCTGAAAGGTATAAACGACGAGGTCGTCGGGCGACATGCGGCCGGCGGCCCCGGTGAGGAATGGATTGTCGTACCACGCAAAGGGCCGCGGCGGCGGCGCTTCGTCCGCGAACTCTTCGCCGCCGGGACCGCGACGCTTGCGTTGCCGCCGTGCGCGGCCGCCGAACAGGCTCTTCAGTTCCGCCCACAGTCGGGCCAGCGTCTCCAGAATGCTCCGCCAGTACCTGATCAAGAAATACAACACGACGCCGATCAGGATGGCGTAGAGAATGATCTTCACCAGCCGGCCGATCCAGTCGGCGATGGATGATGGCTGTCCGCCGGAGGAAGAGGACTGCTGCGAACTGCTGCCCTGCGAGTTTGACTCGCCTTGTTCGCCGGAGCCTCCGCCGCGGTCGCTTTCGGGATCGGCCTTTCCGGCGCCGCCGCCGCGCGAGTTTTCGTCCTGTTGGCGCTCCTCGCGCTGGCGACTCTGTGCGTCGCTCTCTCGCTGCGAGCGTTCGCCGTCGCGCTTGGAGTTGCCCTCGTCCTGTCCCTTGCCGGCCTGATTTTCACGCGAGTTGCCGGAGTCTCCCCGTTGATTGCCCTGCTGCTCGCCTTGCCCACTCGCATCGCCATCTCCGGGGGGCGCCCCGGAGCGACGGTCGTCGCTCTGTCCGGCGTTCTTCCCGCCGCGGCCGGCCCGGCCCTCGCCGTTCTGGTCTTCGCTCTGTGGCTCGCCGTCCTGTTGGGGGGTGCCACTGTGCTCGCCGTCGCCTTCGCCGTGATCCTCGTCGAGGAAGGCTGTCTTCGAGGCGTCGCGGGCTTTGGAGGCTACCTTGTCGATCAAGTCCGTGATCGACGCGGCGGACTGCGGCCGCGGCAACAAGAGGCTGATGAGCAGGATCGCGGCGATCATCACCGCCCCGCTGCCCAGCCAGCCGGCGGTCATCGCGGCGGGCATCCTGAGCTTCCGCTGCCGCAGATAGCGGCGCAAGCCCAGGAAGCTGGTCGTCATCAACAGCCCCATGCCGGCGGCGACGTACACCCACAGGAGCTTGAAGCCGAAGCTGCGCGAGTCCTCGTTCGCGGCGTCGATCAGCACCTGTCCCAGGCCGAAGATGGGCAGCGCCGCGAGCGAAAAGTACACGACCCACAACCCCGGCGCGTGCGGGCGGTCTTTGCGCTCCGACCGGTTGAGGAACATCCGCGTCCACAGCGACTCGGCCCCGCTCGCAGACGCTTCGTCGCGCACCACGGCCGCCTGCCCGCCACTTTGCGGAGCGGCCGAGGCCTGGCCCGCACTTGCCTCCGCCCGCTCCAGCCCCGAGACCTGCAACAAGCCTTCGCCGGAGGCGTCCTGGCTGTCGTCGATGAGGGTGCAGTCCCACACCAGCTTGTCGGCGCACCACATGATGAGCGCCAAGAGCGCGAGGACGCCCAGCGTCCACGTCTCGATGAACCGCACGGTGAAGATCGCGCCCGCGATGCCCACCGCCGCCCAGTAGGCCGAGGCGTACTGCCGACCCTGCTCGATGGCGATGCGTCCCACGAGCACGCTGGCGAAGACAAACCAGAACAGCATCCAGCGGACGCGCCCGCCGTAACGCCCGTCGTAGCCCACCTCGACGAGAAACCAAGCCAGGCTGCCGACGAGCAGCATGATCAGCGCCGGACTGATCGCAATGGCGGCATAGTCCGCCAGCGACTTCTGTAACCGCGCCATGGGAGGAAGAGAGGGGGTGACAGGGTGACAAGGTGACAAGGTGAACGCTGCCGCCTCATTCTACACCCCCAGCGGCTCCAAGTCCGTCCTCTTGATGGAAGCCACGGCACTCACAATCGTCACCCCGTCACCCCGTCACCCCGCCGCTCCGTCACCCCGTCACCCCGTCATCAGCCGCCTCATGGTCCACGATCCCCGGCAGATGGCCCGCCAGCAACTCCCCCACCGGGCGGGTGATCGGGAAGCGGACCAGCACGATGCGGAGTGTGGCGGTGATCGGCACGGCCAGCACCATGCCCGCCAGTCCCCACAACAGGCCCCAGAACGCGAGCGCCAAAAGAATCGTCACCGGATGCAGCTCCAGCCCCCGACCCATCAGCTTCGGCTGCAGAAAATAGCCGATCAGCGCCTGCACCGCCCCCGGCAGGAGAATGACTGCCGCGACCTGCGGCCACGTCTCGAACTCGGCCACGGCGATCGGGATCGGCAGCAGCGTCGCAATCACCGACCCCAGCGACGGGATGAAGTTCAGCAGAAACGTGAGCAGGCCGAACAGCCAGGCCATCGGCAGATGGAATGCCGCCAGCAAACTTCCCACCAGCACGCCGGTGATCAGACTCAGGCCGAACAGCGTGCCCAGATAGCGGCGGATGCGGACGTCGATCTCCGCATACACGCCGGAGAGGGCGGCGTGCGGGTCGCGGCCGACGAGCAGGAACACGACGAACACCAGCACGATCGCCACGCTGGTCAACAGGTTGAGGATGGTCTCGGCCGTGCGGGTGATGACGCCGATCGTCCGCAGCCGCAACTGGGCCTCGATCTCCGCCTCGCGAACGTTGAAGCCCCAGCGTCCCAGTTGTTCCAGCCCTTCAGACAACAGGTGGGCGAAGCTCGCGCTGTACTCGTAAGCGCCTTCGGCCACCGCGTCGACGGCCAGCACGAACACCATGCCCGCCAGCCCCAGCACGGCCAGCACCACCACCATCGCCACGCCCACGGCCAGCCAGTGGGGAAACCGCAGCTTCAGCACCTGCGCGTCGACCAGCGGCGAGACCAGCGAGGCCAGAAACACCGCCAGCACGAAGGGGATCATCACCGACTGGGTGTAGATCAGCGCCGCCCCCAGCGCGACGACGGCCAGCACCGCCAGGGCGCCCGCCATCAGCCACATGCGTTCTTCGCGCAGGGGATCGGTCATGCCTCGGTGCCGCAGAATGGGATCGACGACAGGGATCGGCGACCGCTCAGCCTTCCACTTCCTGGACGACCAGCCGGTGCCTCGCCGTGGGCATCGGCAGGCTCAGCTTTTGCAGGCTTTCAGTAGCCTGCGGATGTCGAAGGGATGACAGGTCTTTCGACGGCCACGCGGCTTCACGTGAATCAGCGCCCAACCGCGCGGCAATCATTATACCGCAGCGACCATCACACCGCCTGCGATCGAGCGGTTCGCGAGACGCGCACGTGTGCGTCTCGCGAGTGGGTGGAAGTTTCGAGTGCAAGAGCCACCGCCGGCCCAGTGCCGGTGGGGCAATGACTGTCAGCTAGCAGACCGTAGTTCTCAGTCATGCACGTCTCCACTGGCCCCGTGCCGGTGGGACGACGACTCACAGCTTGAAGCTCGTCAGTCGTCCTTCCACCGGCACGGGGCCGGCGGAGAGGGAGTCGCAATGGGCGTCAAGCGTAGCTGTCAGTCGTGCTCCCGCCGGGGCAGGCCCGGCGGAGAGCCGCTATTTACCAACTTCCGAGATACACACAGCGATGCGCTAGCACTACTCGCGCTCGAACAGCCGCGAGCGACGCACGCCCAGGCGGTGCGCCCAGAAGGCGGTCAGCACGCCCAGCGTCGAAAGGCCGTACCGCAGGCTGCGGCGGAAGTTGATGCTGGAGGCCTCGTCGAAGTAGCGCACCGGCACGGGCACGTCGCCGATGCGGAAGCCGAAGTGCACCGCCTGCGCCAGAAATTGGCTGTCGAACACGAAGTCGTCGCTGTTGCGGTCGAAGGGAATCGTATCGAGCACCTCGCGGCGATACGCCCGGAAGCCGCTGTGGAAGTCGCCCAGGTTCTGCCCGATCGCGACGTTTTCGATCGTCGTCAGCACGCGGTTGGCCAGGTACTTGTAGCGGGGCATGCCGCCGGCCAGCGCCTCGGCCCGCGTGCGAATCCGCGAACCCAAAACGACATCGCAAATGCCCAGCTTGAGGAACCGCATGGCCGCGTCGACCACGCGGCTGTCGTACTGGTAGTCGGGATGGATCATGACGACGTAGTCGGCCCCGCGCTCCAGCGCCAGCCGATAGCACGTCTTCTGGTTTGCCCCGTAGCCGCCGTTCTTCCGATGCTCGACGACCGACAGCCCCAGCCGGCGGGCGACGGCGACGGTGTCATCGCGGCTGCAGTCATCGACGACGATGATCTCGTCGACCGCGCCACGCGGAATGTCGGCCACGGTCCGCTCGATCGTCGCAGCCGCGTTGTAGGCGGGCATCACCGCCACCGTGCGCGCCGCATGCGCCGCGGGACGATCGATCTCCTCCAGCAGCGACTCCAGACGGTCGACATGGTCGTCGAACGCGACGTACTCGTCGCGGACGCCGGCGGATGGGTGGAGTCGAGATGCTGAGACGGACACGGACGAACGCTCCGATGGCTGTCGCGGTGTACGACAGCGGCTGGAGAAACCGTAGCTCGCCCATTGTTCTTGAACGCAATGTGTCCCGGCGCGATCGTTCGCCCACGGAATCGTCTGGAAGAATCTTCCGCTTGTAACGAGAATGCGGCTTTGTCCATTCAGGCACAATCCCGCCTCAGGGTAAGGAGATGGTCGGGCGAATCGTGCGGCGCGTGTCTCGAGGGCGGCGGCTGACGCGAGCCGAAGTTGCATTGTTTCGGCGGATTCGGGAGCAGGTGGAGGGAAGCCAGCCATCAATGCTCGCATCCGAGCGAAGCTCTCATCCTGGCGCTGAGTTGCGGCGATCATCTGCGGTCTACGGGCAGCGGCGAGCTATGCTTCGGCAGCATGAGGTGCTTCGCCTTTTTCGGACAGTCGATGTTCTTAGACTGGACGGTTCCAGG
>JAHWKJ010000232.1 GCA_019347905.1 Planctomycetota bacterium | reverse complement strand
GTGGCGTCTTCGTCGACGGCATACGCGTCGTCCGCCGCCGTCGGGGCGTCCTGCACGGCGTTGACGGTGATCGTCACCGTCGCCACATTGCTGTCCGCGGTGCCGTCGTTCGCCTTGTAGGTGAAGGAATCGAGACCGTTGAAGTCCGCATTCGGGGTATACGTGAAGGAGCCGTCGGAGTTCAGCATAAGCAGGCCGTTGGCCGGACCGCCCACCAGCACGGCCGAAAGTGGATCACCGTCCACATCGCCATCGTTGGTCAGGACACCCGCCGCCGCGATGTTCAGCGTGGCGTCTTCGTTGACGGCGTACGCGTCGTCGGCCGCCGTCGGCGCGTCCTGCACGGGGTTGACGGTGATCGTCACCGTGGCCACGTTGCTGTCCGCGGTGCCGTCGTTGGCTTTGTAGCTGAAGGAGTCGACGCCGCTGAAATCGGCGCTCGCCGTGTACATGAAGGAGCCATTGGCGTTCAGCACGAGCATGCCGCTGGACGGGCCGCTGACCAGCACGGCCGAGAGCGGATCGCCGTCCGCGTCGCCGTCATTGGCCAGCACGCCGGCCGCGGCGATGTTGAGCGTCGCGTCTTCGTTGACCGCGTACGCATCGTCGACCGCGGTCGGCGCGTCCTGGAGCGAATTGACCGTAATCGTCACGGTGGCCACGTTACTGTCGGCGGTGCCGTCGTTGGCCTTGTAGGTGAAAGAATCGACGCCGTTGAAGTCGGCATTCGGCGTGTAATCGAAGGAGCCGTCGGCATTCAGCACGAGCATGCCGTTCGCGGGGCCGCTCACCAGAATCGCCGAGAGCGGATCGCCGTCCGCATCGCCGTCGTTGGTCAGGACACCCGCCGCCGCGATGTTCAAAGTGGCATCTTCGTTGACAGCGTACGCGTCGTCGGCCGCCGTCGGTGCATCCTGCAGCGGGTTGACCGTGATCGTCACCGTCGCCACGTTGCTGTCGGCGGTGCCGTCGTTCGCCTTGTACGTGAAGGAGTCGAGGCCGCTGAAGTCGGCGTCCGGCGTGTAATCGAATGAGCCGTCCGCGTTCAGGACGAGCACGCCGTTCGCGGGTCCGCTCACCAGCGCCGCGGAGAGTGGATCGCCGTCCGCATCACCGTCATTGGCCAGCACGCCGGCCGCGGCAATGTTCAGCGTGGCGTCCTCGTCGACCGCATAGGCATCGTCCACTGCGGTCGGAGCGTCCTGCACGGCGTTGACGGTGATCGTCACCGTGGCCACGTTGCTGTCCGCGGTGCCATCGTTGGCTTTATAAGTGAAGGAGTCGACGCCGGTGAAGTCGGCATCCGGCGTGTAGCTGAACGAGCCGTCCGCGTTCAGGGCGAGATTCCCGTTTGCGGGGCCATTCTCCAGCACCGCCGTCAGCGGATCTCCGTCGGGATCGCTGTCATTCGTCAGCACGCCGGCGGCGGCGATATTCAGCGTCTGGTCCTCATTCACGGCATAGCTGTCGTCGACTGCCACGGGAAGATCCTGGGCGGCGTTGACGGCAATGGTGACGGTCGCCACGTTGCTGGTGGCGCCACCGTCGCTGGCCTGATACGTGAAAGAATCGGTGCCGTTGAAGTTCGGATTCGGCGTGTAGCTGAACGAGCCGTTCGCGTTGAGCACGACCGTGCCATTGGCCGCGCCGCTGGCGAGGATGGCCGTCAGCGGGTCGCCGTCGGGATCGCTGTCATTGCCCAGCACGCCCGGCGCGCCGATGTTCAGCGTGAAGTCCTCGTTGGCGAAGTACAGGTCGTTGGAGGCCGTTGGCGCCGCGAGCAGCGCGAGCCACTCTGCCTGCAGGTGCGCGCTGAATGCAATGTCCGTTTCGACGGTGCCGGCGGCGTGTTCCAGCTCCCAGTCGCCGCCGAGTGCGTGCGCCCCGGTGTCGTCGAGGCTGGCGGCGACGTCGGTGTCCGTCAGCACGCTGAGCGCCTCGATCAGCGCGCGGCCGTCGTCGCTGGCCGCGAGGCGGCAGCCGTAGAACAGCACGTCCGCGGCGGAGGTGAAGGCTCCGCTCCACTGAGCAATCTGTCCGGCATAGGCCGGCAGGTTCTCCAGCGAGAGTGAGCTTGCGCCAAGCTGCACGGCTCCTTCCGTCCCGTGCGTGACCACGTGCAGCGCGTCCAGCCCGCTGTAGCCGGCGAGAATCTCCGAAAGCTGCTCGACGCCGTCCCGTCCGGCGTCCAGCAGTACAAATTCGATCGTGCGGCCTGACTGGTCGCCGAGTGCCAGATCGAGCAGCAGCCGGTCGAGGTCCGGCACGTTTCCATCGATGACGACCAGTTCGTGTCGAACGGCACCATCGCCCAAAGGTCCCGCTTCTTCGGCAGCCGGATCGCCTTCCGCCTGCGGATCGACGGAAAGCGTGCCGGCATCGTCGGCTGTGGGACCGCTCGAGTGCTCGTGCTCCACGACCTCCTGGCAGGTGGAACAATCGCCATCTGGCGTCGGCTCGACCGCGTCGGCCGCGACGGCTGCGGGGACGGCGCTCAGCAGCACGCGGTTTTCGAGCTGGATGAGTTCCAGCATGCGGTGCGGCTCCGGCGTCCGCGCGCGCGACAGCCATGCACGCAGGTCTTCCACTGCGCCGCACAGCGAGAATCGCGTTCGGGCGACCAGTCTGCGGAGCATAAGTTCATTACATAGCGCGAGTTCCGCGCAGCCTCTCTCGTCCGAAGCATACGTCTCGCGGCACGCACCGGCGGCGACCGATCCGGGAAGGCTCCCGAGGGGCTGGGGCCTGTGCTCCGACATCTGCCGGTTGTTCTGTGAGGGCTGCACCCCACGGTCAGCCCCCTGGCGACTCCGAACGCTGCAACCGGCACTTCCGGCAAAGTCGAGCCAGTCCCGCGGCCGATGATGATGGTGGTGCATTGCGCCGCTAAGTGAGGGCTAGGTCCCACCGCGGCTCGCCATCCGTTCCAAACCGCCTGCACACGAACTGATATCCGTGCCAGCGCAATTCTCCGGCGAGATCCGCCGCTTTCTGCACGACCTGGACAACATCCAGTCGGCATTCGAAGAGCTGTTCGGCCGCAAGCGAGAGCTGCTGACCGCGGCCGAGGCTGCGCGGCTGGTGACGCTGGCGGACGAAGAAGCGTCGCTCGTCGAGCGGATGCAGCGACTCATCACCCGCCGCGGCAGACTGCTCATCGAGGCCCGCACCGCAGGCTCCAAGGCCGATTCGCTGACCGGACTCGCGGCCGAGTTACCGGAAGACGAGCGGGAATCGCTGCGGCCGGAATTGTCGGAGGCCCGGCGTCGTACCGAAGCCCTCCGCCGCGAAAGCTGGCTGCAATGGATCGTGGCCAGCCGCACGTTCCGCCACTACAGCGACCTGTTGGAACTGATGGCCCACGGCGGCCGCGAACCAGCGACCTACGACGGCGACCGCCCCGGCGCCCCCGCCGGCGGCGCCCTCCTCGACGCCGCCATCTGATCCGTCTGCCGCCTGCCGACCGCCTACTGCCTCCTGCCTCCTGCCTTCTGCCGACTGCCGACCGCCTACTGCCCCCCGCCCCCCGCCCCCCGCCCCCGCCTCCCGACATGGGTCTCAACGCCACACTCGCGATGGCCGGACGGGCGCTGGAGGTGTTCAGCGCCGGCATCCAGGTTGCCGGCCAGAACGTCGCCAATGCCAACACGCCCGGCTACATCCGCGAAGAGCTGGAGTTGGTCCCCGCCGCGCCCTACCAGTCGGGAAAGCTGATCTTCGGCACCGGCGTGCAGGCGAGCGGGATCGAGCAGCAGATCGACCTGTTCCTGGAGACGCGGCTGCACGCCGCCACCAGCGACGCCGCGGCCGCGGCCGCCCGCGATGAGATCTACAAGCAGCTCGAAATCCAGCTCCGCGAGCTGGGCGACGGCGACCTCTCGACCAGCCTCAGTAACTTTCTCGGCGCACTCAATGACGTGGCCAACCAGCCCGAATCGCTGGGATTGCGGCAGCTCGCCGTGGGCGCGGGCGGCCAATTCGCCACGGATATCGCCTCGCTGCGGGTGCGGATCGACGAGCTGCGCAAGAGCCAGACGGTCCGCATCGACCAGCTCATCGACGAGGCCAACCGGTCCATCGATGAAATCGTGTCGCTCAATCCGCAGATCTCGCAGCTTGAAGCCGCCGGCCTCAGGCAGAGCGACGCCGGCGCCCTCCGCAGCCGTCGCTACGAAGCGCTCAACCGTCTCGCGGAGATCGTGCCGATCCAGTTCCGCGAGCGGAAAGACGGCTCGATCGACGTCTTCACCAAATCCGACTACCTGATTCTCGGCGGCACGCGGCAGCACCTCGAAGCGGTGCCGAAAGTCGATCACGGCATCCAGGTGCAGACGGTGCGGCTGTCGAAGACGGGGTCGAATGTTGGGGCAGCCGGAGGCGAGCTGGCGGGGCTGATGGAAGGCCGCGATGCAGTCCTGGTGGGATTCATCGACCAGCTCGACATCTACGCCTCGGCCGCGATCTTCGAGTTCAACCGCATCCATTCGTCGGGTCAGGGTCTCGACCGCTATGCGACCACGACGTCCGAGGCAGCCATCACAAACACGGCCGCGGCCCTCAACCAGGCGGGGTTGGCATTCACACCCGCGCACGGCAGCTTTCAGCTCCGCGTGACGAACGCCGCCACCGGATTGACCGAGACGACCAGCATCGCGGTCGATCTGGACGGCATCGGCACCGAGACGAGCCTGGCCGACCTGCAGGCGGCACTGAATGCCATCAACAACGTCTCCGCGGGCATCACATCCACGGGTCGTTTGCAGATCGACGCCACCGCCGGCTACGAGTTCAGCTTCGCGGCCGACACCAGCGGCGCGCTCGCGGCACTGGGCATCAATACGTTCTTCACAGGAGGCGATTCGAGCGATATCGGCGTGAGTGCCGCCGTCACGTCGAACCCGGATCTGTTCGCCACTGGGCAGGGCGGCGGTCCCGCGGACAATCGCAATGCGCTGGCGATGGCCGAGTTTGCGGAGGGCCCGCTGGCGTCGCTGGGCGGCGACAGCCTCAATGCGTACTACAACCGAATCGTCTCGCAGGTGACGCAGGGCTCGGCCGGCGAAGCGACGATCGCGGGGGGCCTGGCCGACTTTCGCGATTCCCTGCAGAACCAGCGCGACCAGTTCTCCGGCGTAAGCCTCGACGAGGAGGCCCTGAAGATTCTGGAGTTCCAGCGCTCGTACCAGTCGGCCGCCCGGCTGATCTCCGTCATCGATGAACTCTTCCGCACGTTGCTGGGTGTTTAGCGACTCAACGTTTAGCCGCGACTCGCCAGAGGAGCGCTCTATCGGAATATCGTTCAACGCCCGCGCTCCTCTGGCGAGTCGCGGCTAAACGTGTTACGCGACGAGTTCCCCACCCATGTCCCTCGGTCCCATCCTCCCAGGTCGATTGCCGGCGCCGCTGATCGCGCGGCGGCTGAGCGGTAACCTGCAGGCCGGCAATTCGCTCTTGCAGCGATTGCAGGACCAGCTTGCCACCGGCCAGCGGTTCTTTCTGCCCAGCGAAGAGCCAGGCGCCGCGGTCCGCACGGTCGTCCTGCAGCGCTCGATCGAACGGAAGACGCAGTTCCAGACCAACGTCACCGCCGACCGTTCGTTCCTGGCCGCCAGCGAGAGCGCGCTCGGCAGCGTCTCGGAGGCGCTCAACCGCGCGAAATCGCTGCTCATCGCCGGTGTGGGGCAGACCGCCACTAACGCCGAACGCCAGGCCATGGCCAACGAAATCGCTTCGCTGCTTCAGAGCGTGGTGAACGCCGGCAACCTCAACGTCGGCGGCCGCTATGCGTTCGCAGGCAGTCAGTCGAACTCCGCACCGTTCGAGTTTAGCGCGAACGGCACCGTCGTTTATCGCGGCGACGCCGCATCGATCCAATCCTTCGCCGACGCTGATCTCTTAGTGGCGAACAACGCCGACGGTCGCACGGCGTTCGCCGCCGTGACGGAACCGATCAGCCGCGACGTGAATCCGGCCCTCACGCTCGACACGCGGCTGGCGGATGTGCATCGCGGGCTGGGCGTTCAGCCGGCGGCGATTCGCGTCACGCTCGACGACGGCGTCACCACGCAGTCGCAGTCCGTCGACCTGACGGGAGCCGAAACGGTCCGCGATCTCAAGACCCGCATCGAAGCCGCTTTCGCCGCCGGACCGCTCACCGTCACCGTAGACATTGACCCATCGACGAATCACGGCCTGCGGCTCACGCCTTCGGCCGGCACCGTCGCCGTCACCGATCTGGCGGGGCAGACCGTGGCAGCCGAATTGGGTATTGCCGGCGGACCAGCGGCCGTCATCAACGGCGGCAACCTGGATCCACGGCTGACGGAATTGACGGCGCTTGCGGCGCTCAACGGCGGCGCCGGCATTGGAGCCACCGCCGGGACCGGTCTTGTCGTGACCGTCGGCTCTGTGACGAAAACCATCGACATCTCCGCTGCGCAGACGGTCGAAGACCTATTCAATCTGCTGCGCGCGGCGAACCTCAGTCTCGACGTGGGCATCAACGACTCCGGTGACGGGCTGGCGATCTCCAGCCGCGTCAATGGAGCAGCATTCTCCATCGGCGAGAACGGCGGGCAGAACGCGACGCGGCTCGGCATCCGCACGCTCGATATCGACACCCGCCTGGAGGACTTGAACCTCGGCCGCGGCGTGCCGGTCAATGCCGTCGATGCCGCGGGGGCTCTGCTGCCGGCCGAGATCGAGATCACGCGCCGCAACGGCGCGACGACGGCGATCGATCTGGCGGGCGCCGTGACGGTTCAGGACGTGCTCGATCGTATCAACGCCGCCGATCCCGGCGTACTGGTGGCTTCACTCAATGCCACGGGGAACGGCATCAGCCTGACCGACAACGACGGCGTCAGCACCGGCACCCTCGCCGTCGCCGACGGGCCGGTCGCGCAGGCGCTGGGCATTGCAGGCGAGGAAACGAGCGGCAATCCGGCCACACCGCTCGTCGGGAAGGACGTGCATCCGCAGCGAACGACCGGCGTCTTCGGAATCCTGGCCGACCTGGAAGCGGCCCTTCGCGCAGGAGACGACCTGGAGTTGGCGCGGCTGGACCCGCTGTTCGATCGCGAGATCGAACGCGTTAACGGTGTTCGCGGCGAAATCGGCGGCCGGCTGGCGCTGCTCGACCGCATCGAGAGCCGCATCCTCGACGAGAAGATCGCGCTGGAGGAGTCGCTCTCGCTCGAGTTCGACACCGACATCTCGTCGGTGGTCACGCAGATGGCGCAGGTGCAAACGACGCTGCAGGCGGTGCTCGCCATCGCCGCCCGCACCCAGGAGCTGAGCCTGACGTCGTTCCTGTAATGGCGAGACGCGTAGCACAAGCGTCTCGCTTGTGCGAAGGCGCGCACGACGGCGAAGTCGAGCCGCAGATCGAGCGAGCGGGACGCTTGCTCTACGGATCAGACGCCGTCGCGCATGTCCTGCGGGTGCGCTTGTGCCCACTTCCGCCACAGGAAATATGCCGGCAGACCGGCGGCCACCATCAGCACGCCCGCGTTCGCTTCCAGCGGATTGGCGAAGTACACCTGCCACAGGAACCACGCGTAAAACACGAGGTACGCGAACGGCACGAGCGGATATCCCAGCGTGCGATACGGCCGCGGCCATTCGGGACGCCGCCAGCGCAGCACCGGCACCGCCGCCACCGCCAGGAAGTAGAACAGACTGGCTGAAAAGACGACGAGGTTGGTGAGGATTTCAAACGTGTCTCCCAGCGCCTGCGAGCGGCGGAGACGTTCGCCGCCGTCTGTTTCGCCCCGCGGGGGAGGGGTCAGACCCCTTTGTCGGTCGGACGTACTCTGTTCTTCAGCACCGATCGCCGACAAAGGGGTCTGACCCCGTTCTGCGGAGCGGTTCGCCACGTACAGCCCCGTCGCCACGAGCAGCACGCCGGCCATCGCCGCCTGCACGACGATCGACACCGCCGGCGTGCGGTAGTTGACGTGCACGCGGCCCAGCGAACGGAAAAAGACGTCGTCGCGGCCCATCGCGAACGAGACCCGCGGACCGCTCAGGATGTTGCTGTTGATCGCCCCGAACGTGCTGCACATGATCACCGCCGAAATCAGCGCCACTCCCACCGAGGCTGCGCTCGTTCCCAGCGGCACGAGCGACTTGCGAACCATATTCTGGGCCGCGTTGTTGGGATCGGCGGCCATCTCATCCATCGACAACACGCCGTGGTACGCGAAGTTCGCCCCCACGTACAGCACGATCAGGATGCCGATGCCCAGAAAGAGCGCCCGCGGGATGTTGCGGCCGGGGTCGCGGATTTCTTCGGCGACCGGCGTGATGCCGTGCCAGCCGTTGTAGGCCCACATCACCGCCAGCATGACGACGGCGAACTGGGCGACGAGCGTGGGCTGTGCCGGCCCGGCCGACAGGGTGCTCGCGTAGTTCGCGCGGTCGAACGCCGGCCGGTCGCTCGCCATGAGCAGCACGAACGGCAAGAGCGCGACCGCGCCCAGAAAGCCGGCCTTGATGAGCGTCGTGCCCGCCTGCACGCGGCCGCCCCAGATTACGCCCAGCACGTTCACCCACGCCATCAGCCCCACCATCAGCGCCACCCACAGGACGATTGAGCCCAGCGGCAGGCTCCAGCCGGCGGCCCTCTCCAGCGCCCCGATGAACGCAACCGAGAGCGCGGCGTTCGACGCGGGCTTACCCAGCAGAAACTCCGTCCAGCCGTACAGAAACGCTGCCGGCCGGCCCCACGCCTCCCGCACAGACACGTACAGGCCGCCGGCCCGTGGCAGCATCGCCCCCAGTTCGGCAAAGCACAGCCCGCCAAAGAGACACACGATCCCGCCGACAATCCATGCGGTGATGATCAGCCCGAAGTCGCCGGAATCGGCCGCGATCTTGCCCGGCTTGTAGAAGATGCCGGAGCCGATGACGTTGCCCACAACCATCGCCACCGCCATGCCCGGCCCCATCGCCCGCAACAGGCCCGGCCGGCTTTCGACAGTGGACGTCAGCGGGCTCGGCAGCATAGTCGCGCGTCGTGTCGCCCGATCTCGGGATCCATCATTTCGCCGCCGGGCTTGCCCGGCGCTTTGAATGCTCCAAGACGCGGCCCGCAAGCGGGCCGGCGAAATGGATACAGCCTCGCCCGTTCCCTCACAGTACCTGGATCGCCTCGACGACGACCA
>JAHWKJ010000752.1 GCA_019347905.1 Planctomycetota bacterium | reverse complement strand
GAAGCGGCCGAGATCATCACAGGGTTCCTCCTGCGAAGTGAAGTGCGGCACGCCGTCAACATGGTGCCGATCTCGGCGAGCCAAATGGCCGAGGCGCGGCTGCACCTGGATCTGGGGCGGCGGCTGGGGCTGCTCGCGGCGCAGCTCAACCGCTCGGGCGGCGTGCGAGCGGTGCGGCTGGTCTACCGGGGCGAAGCGGCCACCAAGCCGACGAAGCTCGTCACCGCCGCGTTCGCCGCCGGCCTGCTCGAAACAGCCCTTGACGAGCACGTCAATATCGTGAACGCCGAGCTGTTGGCCCGCGAGCGCGGCATCGAGCTGACGGAGTCCAGCTCAACCGAAGCCGGCGATTTCGCGACGCTGATCGCCGCCACCCTCGTCACGGGCGACGGCGAGCTGACTGTCGCCGGCACGACGTTCGGCCACGAGTACCTGCGGCTCGTGCGGCTGGGGGAATTCCACCTCGACGCGTATCTCGATGGCCTCTTGCTCATCTACCGGCACCGCGACCGGCCCGGGCTGATCGGCTTCATCGGCCGCATCTGCGGCGAGCACAACATCAACATTGCCGACATGTCGCTGGGCCGCGAGACGAACCGTCCCGGCGGCAATTCCGTGGCGGTACTGAATCTCGACGACGAGCCGTCTGCTGAGGCCCTGGCCGAGATCGCCAGCCATCCGGATGTGACCGGCGTGCAACTGGTCAAGCTCCCAGCCCACGGCACGCCGCTGCCGTGGCTCGTGGCCCCAGCTGCGAAAAATGACTGACTCGGGTGCGGGGAAAGCTGGTAGACTTTAGATGGACATCATTCCGCGGAGGCAGACGTGCAGCAACCATTGCCGGACTTGGCCATCGACGAGCTGAGCGTGGCTCAGCGGTTGGACTTGATCTCCCGCTTGTGGGACAGCATCCCCAACACGCTTGAAGATCTTCCTGTGCCGGTTGGGCACCGCGAGCTTCTCGAGCGCCGCATCGCTGACGCCGACGCTGATCCGGGGGCAGGAATTCCTTGGGAGACGGTACGGGATCGATCAGCCTGTGAAAGCGAACAACGCCTCCGCCGGCTGTGAAGCCGGAGAGGCGTTGCTGCAAAGCTCGTCACGAGTGCGGAAGGCGCTGCTCACCAGTTCTTCGGGTGCAGGAACCACCACCAGCGGTCGGTCCGCGAGTTGAAGTCCAGCATCCAGTGGCCGTCGTCCCACTCCAGCCGCACGTCGCGCCAGCCGAGCGGCACCTGCGGATAGGGGTAGAACGGTCCGATGTACGGCCAGGCACTCGCGCTGTACTGCGTCGGATACGACACCGCCGCCGAGTTCGGGTACTCGGCCGTGGCCGGCCAGGCGTACTCCGGAACGTACGGCATGTTGTAAACAGTGTGGGCGCCGCCGGGTGCGGGAGCGGTGTACGGTGTGGGCAGAGGCATCGCCCCGGCGGCCGCGTAGGGTCCGGGCGGCGGACCCATTGAAGGATCGATGGGTGGCATCGGAGCGCCGTTGGGTGCCAGACCGCCCGGAGGCATGGGCATCGGCGGCTGACCCTGCCAGGCGGCCGGCATCACCGGGTGCCGCGGATCGAAGCCGCGCGGATCTCGCGAGCCGGGCGTTTCCGGAGTGCCGACGAGCAGCCGATTCTCGACGGCCTTCACGCCGGGAACGTTGCGGGCGGCCTCTTCGGCCCGCTTCCGCTGGGCGGCATCGCCGACGCTTCCCAGGAGAATGACCGTCCCGCCGCGGAACTTGATCTCAATGTCGAAGCCGCTCAGCCGTGCCTTGGAGAGTTCGCGGGCGATTCGCTCGGCCATCTCCTGGTTCGAGCGCGCCTGCAGGGCTTCCGGCGCCGGGGCCGGTGCGTGCAGCACCTGCTGAATCTCGCCGCTCTCGCGGCCGGTCGTCTCGTAATCCGCAGGTGCGACAGCGCCGGCCGCGAACGGATTCCCATCGGGACCGGCCGGCGTGGCGACCAGCGCCAAGCGGTTGTCGACGCGCTCAACGCCCGGCACGCGCGAGGCGGCATACGTGGCCTTGCGCTTCTGGGTCTCGTCGGAGACGGTGCCGCTGAGCGTAGCGACGCCGCGCGTGAAAGAGATGTCGACATCGCTGCCCGTCACCTGCGCCTGCCGCAGTGCGGAAGCGATATCCTCGGCGATCGACTGGTTCGACGACTGTTTGGCCGCGGGGGCCTGTTTCGGGCCGAGGAACGACAAAGGTCCGGCGAGGCTCG
>JAHWKJ010000231.1 GCA_019347905.1 Planctomycetota bacterium | reverse complement strand
GACATGAGCACCATCGGGGTTCCTGCCGAGGTCAAGGACGGCGAGCGCCGGGTCGCCTTGGATCCTGTCGCCATCGCGGCGGCTGTGCGCGCCGGCCATACGGTCCGCGTCCAGGCGAGCGCCGGGACGGGGGCGGGATTCGCCGACGCCGACTACAAGGAGGCGGGCGCGGAGATCGTCAACGATCCCGGGGAGGCCTGGGCCGCGGACCTCGTCGTCAAGGTCAAGGAGCCGCAGCCCGCCGAGTACGGGTTCTTCCATCCCGATCTGACGCTGTTCACCTTCCTGCATCTCGCTGCGGCGCCTGACCTCGCCGACGCGCTTGTCGCCTCCGGCGTCACCGCGTACGCCTACGAGACGCTCACGCAGGGTGACCAGACGAGCTGGGACCTGGGCTTTCAGTTTTCGATGCCGGTCGGCTTCCGGGCCGCGCACGCGCAGGTGCGGAACCTGGAGCTGCGGGTGTCGAAGTCGCGCTCGGCCCTTGCGGCACAGGAACTGGAAATCGCCCACGAGCTGGCCGTATCGTTCCAGGAGCTGGATCGCTTCTACCGCACGGCCCAGACCTACTTCAACCGCCGGCTGGCCGCCCAGAAGCGGGTGCAGGCCGTCGAAGCCGAGTACGAAGCCGGCCGCACGACGCTGGACCTGCTCTTGCGGGCGCAGACCAGCCTCGCTCAGGCCGAGATCGCTTATTATCGCAGCCTCATCGAATACAACAAAGCCGTTTCAGGCATCCACTTCCGCAAGGGCACGCTGCTGGAGCTCAACCAGGTCGCTTTGGCAGAAGGTCCATGGGAGCCGAAGGCCTACGTGGATGCCTTGCGCCGGGCCTGGGCGCGCACGCACGCCATCCCCGCCCCAACGCTGCACGCCGAGCCGGAAGACTTCGCGGTGCCCGCGCCGGACATGCCGCTACCCGTCATGCCGCTGGAAGGCGAAACGCCGCTCTTGTTGCCGAATGCCCGCGAGGCCTTCGAGGCGCCGGGGGATGAGCCGATTCCGCCGCCGGCACCGGCCGAACCAGAGCAGCCGGAGGGGGACCCTGCGCCTTTGAGGATGACGGAAGCCTCCTCGCCAGAAGAGCCGGAGTCGGAGCCGACAGAGTAGACCGGTCGCACCGCGACCGGAGTTCCGGGTCGCGGAGCGACCCGCCTACTTTTCCCCGCCCGTTGACGATGCCCGGGCCTGCCGTAGAATCGGCTGTGGACGACGCTGCCCACCGCGGCCTTCGTCATTCGGGCTTCGGATTTCTTTCGTCATTCGGATTTCGTCATCCGGCATTTGAGCTCTCCGTGCCTCCGCGCATCCTCACCGCACTCCCGGTCTACAACGAGGCTCGCCACGTCGAGGCGGTGCTGGACGAGGTGCGTCGCTATGCCGGCGAGATCCTCGTCGTCGACGACGGCTCGTCCGACGCCACGCCGGTCATCCTTTCACGGCAGAGCGACCTTAGAATCGTCACGCACGAGCACAACCGCGGTTATGGCGCCGCCCTGCAGTCTGCGTTTGCCGTCGCCCAAGATGAGGATTTCGACGTACTGGTGACTATCGATTGCGACGGCCAGCATGAACCGCGGCTGATTCCCGAACTGGCCGCCCGCGTGTTCCCGGCCACCGCGGCTCCGCCCAGAAAAGGGGACAGTCGCTTGGAAAACGACGAGGGGGACGGTCCCCTTTGTTGGGCGGAGCCGTTCGACATCGTCTCCGGCAGCCGCTATCTCAAGCAATTCGACGGCGACAGCCTGCCTCCCGAGGACCGCCGGCGAATCAATGCGACCATCACGGCACGGCTGAACGAACTGCTGGGGCTGAACCTCACCGACGCTTTCTGCGGGTTCAAAGCGTACCGCGTGGACGCCCTGTCGCGGCTCAACATCACCGAGGATGGCTACGGCATGCCGCTGGAGCTGTGGATTCAGGCGGCGGCCGCGGGCTTCCGCATGGTCGAGTTCCCGGTGCCGCTGGTTTATCTGGAAGAAGAGCGTTCGTTCGGAGGCTCGCTCGACGATGCGCGGCGGCGGATGGCATACTACGAAGACGTGATGCAACGTGCCTGTGCCGCCCTGTCCGTGCCCACCGCGTGTCGATGACTTCCACCGGCGACTGTGCCGCGGCCGCTCGCCGGTCCGCCACCGATCCTGAAACGTCTCCTCCCCCCCACGCCAACGGGGAGCCGTCCGCCGCTCCCCCCCTTTCTAAGGGGGGGCTGGGGGGGGTAGAGCCCGATCAGCCGCCGGCCCCTGCACTTCCCACCCTCCACAAGGGTCCTCGGGGGGTCCGGCGGCGTCTTCGCGTACCGCGCGAGCATGGCGCGATTCTGGCTGAGCCGCCGCTCCCGGAAGCCTTGCGGCTCACCGACACGAACCGCCGCTTACTCGACGAAGCATCCATCAATATCCAGGGCCGCACGCTGGCCAAACTACGACGGTGGCTGCGGAAAAACGCTCTGGATGCGGCGCGGCATTACACGGCTCGTTTGCTGCCGGCCGACACCGGCGACCCCCCCTCAATCCCCCCCTTAGCAAGGGGGGGAAGTGTGATTGCCCCCCTTGCTAAGGGGGGGCCAGGGGGGGTCGATCCGTCGGACTCTTGCCTCATCGTCACCGGTCATCAGCCGTCGCTGTTCCATCCCGGCGTCTGGGCCAAGAACGCGGCGGTCGCCGTGCTGTCGCAGAGGTGCGGCGGCCCAAGCCTGAACCTCGTGATCGACAACGACCTGTGCACCGAAAGCCGCATCCGCGTCCCCGGCGGCACGCGCGACGAGCCGCGGTTCGATACGCTCCCGTTCGACGCGCCGCGGCGGCCGCAGCCGTGGGAACAAGCGCGGGTCCTCGATGCCGAGGTCTTCGCAGCCTTTGGCGAATTTGCTGTCGAGGCCATGCGGCCATGGAACGTGCATCCAATCGCCGCGGAGATCTGGCCAGCGGCCGTCGAATCGATCGGCCGGCAACCGCTGCTGCGCGACGCGCTCACCGCCGCTCGCCGCCGCATGGAGCTGCGCTGGTTCGAGAACCTGGAACTGCCGCTCAGCACGCTCTGCAATCTGGAGCCCGCGCGGTGGTTCGTAGCGCATCTCCTCGCGCACCTGCCGCGATTCCGGCAGATCCATAACGCAGTCCTGGCAGATTACCGTTTCACGAACGGCATCCGCAGCCGCACCCATCCGGTCCCGGACCTCGGCCGCGATGGCGAGTGGCTCGAAGCTCCTTTCTGGGTCTGGCGGGAGTCCGATGCTTTTCAGACCGTTGACCACAAAGGCGGTCGCCGGCGGCTGTTCGCGAAGCGGCTCCCACAGGGTGTTGAACTGTCTGCCGACGGCCAGACGCTGTGCACGCTGCCGCTCGCTCCGGATGGCGACGCCTGCTGTGCCGTCGAAGCCCTGCGCGAGCTGGCCGAGCGCGGCTGGCGGCTGCGTCCGCGGGCGCTCACCACGACGCTGCTCGCGCGGCTGTGCCTGGCCGACCTGTTCGTGCATGGCATCGGCGGCGCGAAGTATGACGAAATCACCGACCGCATCGTCGAGCAGTTCTTCCAGCTTGCGGCCCCGCGCTTTCTGACCCTCTCAGCCACGCTGCATCTGCCGCTGGCCGAACGCTTCAGCGACACGCCCGAAGACGCTCGACGCCTCCGCGCCCAGCTTCGCGATCTCAACCACAATCCGGACCGTCACCTCTCCCCGCACGATGGCGAGACCCGCGAACTCATCGCCGAAAAGCGGCGACTGATCGCGGCACAGCAGGCCGCCCAGCAGCCTGCCCTCAGCCGCCGCGAGCGCCGCGGCCGCCGCCACGAAAACCGCCGCCGCTATCTCGCCCTGCGGGACGTCAACGAGCGGCTCGCACCTCGGACGAGCGAACTGGAGTGGCGGTTGACCGACGAGCTGCGTGGCGTCACCGCCCGCCTGGAAGCCAATCGCCTGTTCACGGACCGCGAGTGGAGCTACTGCCTGTATCCCGCGGAACGACTGGAGCGGCTCATCGACCGGCTGCACGCCGGCGAGCAGGCGTGCGCGTGTCAGACCGAGCCGAGTCGCTCACGCGGTTGATTCCGGGGGGAGCAAAGGCGTGCAACGTAAAGAGCTGAAATCGAAGACCTCCGTCGGCAGTCGAATCATCCACCGCCTGGAGGAGTTCACGGAAGCTCTGGAGAATCAAGAGGCGATCCCGCAGCAGTTCACCTGCCGTCATTTCGCACTGGATCTCCGGCCGACCCAATACACCCCGGAACTGGTCCGGGAAACGCGCAGCCTGCTGAATCTCAGCCAGGCCTTGTTTGCAAGCTTCCTTGGAACCAGTACGAATGCTGTGCGAGCGTGGGAGCAGGGCGTCAATCAACCCAACGAAATGGCATGCCGATTCATGGACGAGATTCGGCACGATCCGAAACGCTTCCAAGCCCGCTTAAAGAAGCTGGCGACGAGGAAATCGCCCGTTTATCGATAGCCCGTCCGCGTCCGGCCCTGAGAGAGCGGCGGCCTATGGCTTCAACCGCCATGCTGCTGCATCGCCGCCTGCATCCGCTGGTTCAACTCTTCGTGCGAGACGTCGTCCACGTGTGTGGCGACCCATCTCGGGGACCTCGTCCGCCAGCATCACCGCGGAATCGCCGATGCGGATCTCCGCGTGCGCGAGTTTCCCGTCGCCGCGGTCCATCCGCATCGCTGTGTGCTCGTTGCGTGATTGATTCGGGCGGCGGAACGAAACATCGAGCGGCATTCTACCGCCCGTCGTGGCTGGCCGAAATCTTATAGCCCGCAGCTCATGCGACAATTCCCTGCGCATGTTGCAGAAGAGTGAGGTTGCGGCCGACTCTTCACCTGTCAACGTTCGCTCGCCGCTTGTGGACCCGGTCCGGCGGGGCGCTCGTGCGGCGGCATCTGGCGGTAACCAGGATCTTTCAACCCGAAAGCGTCCGCCACACGGTTGAAGAATGCGAACAATGCCGCGATATAGACCGCCTCGGCGATCTGTTCGTCGTTCCAGCCGGCGGAGCGCAGCCGCTCGACGTCGTCCGCCGTCGTCCGCCAGGCGTGCCGCGTGAGCAGCTCGACGAACGACAGCAAGACCCGTTCGGCATCAGTCACCGGCGCGGAGGCGAGGTCGCCGCGCTGGAGCGCCTCGACCACCGGCTCGTCCCCTCCCTGCAACTGCAGGAAATATCCGTGCGAGCCCAGTCAGTACGGACACTGGTTAAGCCCGGAGACGAACGTGGCGATCATCTCCTTCGTGCGGCGGTCGAGATGGCCGTCACTGAAGTGCAGCGAATAGCTGAAGTCGATCACCTGCCGCAGAAAGTCCGGCCGCGGACTGAAACACTTGAGAATCTCCGGCATCCGCGGCCGATGCGGGTTCGCCGCCTTGTAGGCCCGGTAGACCTCGGCCACTTCACCGTCAGCGTCTTCGTCTTCAATCCAGCGAATGAATGGCATGTGGGTGCGCGTCTCCTGGCGATGATCCTGCTTCGTTTAGCCGCGACGCGCCAGAGGAGCACTCGGGAGCGAATGACGCCTCGAGGCGGATCGCTCCTCTGGCGCGTCGCGGCTAAACGCGCGATTCGGCCTTCGGGCTTCGTCATTCATCATTTCCCTCCTGTTCCAGCAACAACAGCAACAGAGCCTGTTCCATCTCACCGGGTTTGAACTCGAAGGGACCGCGGCCGCCCTTGTAGGCGACTTTGCCGTCGCGGTCGACGATGTAAAGCCGGTCCGGCATGCCGCTGTAAGCGTGGCCCACGCGATCGTCGAGTTCGTCCACCACCAGCGGCATCGTCATCTTCAGCGCCGTGCAGCATTGCGCCGCCACGTCGGTGCGCTCCTTGATGGTCAGCGGCTGCGCGACGGCGACGCCGGCCCGGTCGTTCGATGTCATTCGCCAGCCGTCGGTGGGATGCGCCTCCCGCACATACACGGCCAGAAACGCTACGTCCTTCCCGTATCGCCGATACATGTCTTCGAGGACCCCAAACTGGGATCGGAAGGGCCCTCACGTGAAGCTGCCGAACACCAGCACGACGGGCTTTTCGCCGCGGAACTGCGAGAGCCGCACGACATCGGACCCGTCGGGCGTGCGCAGCTCGAAGTCCGGCGCCTCGTCGCCCACCTCGGGGCCGGGCATGTGCGAGCCAACTTCTCCGCTGATCAAGCCCGCGATCAGAGTCTCGACCGAGGGCGCCTCCCGCGGTCCCGGCGGCGGAAACAGGAGCGGCCGCAATTCGTCCGCGGTGATGCTCTCCGCCCCGCGGCTCAAACGTGTGAAGACGGCGAGCCACTCCTCGCGGTCGACCACTCCGTCGTCCGTCTGATCGATTCGCCGGAAGAGTTGCGCGACCTGTCCCGTCTGCTTCATCCACGGCGAGTTGTCGGACCAGGCGAAATCATCGCTCGTGATCCGGCCGCTGCGGTCGCGGTCGAGTCGGGAAAATGTCTCGGCCTCACCGCCGAATTCGTCGCGCTCCACGGCGTCATCGCCGTCCGCATCGTATTGCGAGCGCAGCCATTCCCAGCCCAGACGGCTTTCCCCTGGCCGGAACCAGCCCTGGTTCGGCCCCATCCGCCCGGAGGCGATCGCGCGGACCATCGCTTCCACGTCGGCGGTCCGCTTCTCCAGCGGCACCTTCGCCAACAATTCCTCCGCCGTGGGTCGGCGATCGGGCGGCCGGGGCGCCTCGACGGGGGCGGCGTCGTCAACCGGCGGTCCTTCGGCTGCCCGAACCGGAGTGGCGGCAGCCATCAGACCGAGGACCACCGCCGCCAATCGCACGAATTGAATGAACAAAGGTGGATTCCTCAACAATGGGGCAAAGCGAACGCGGACATGATGATCATTTCAAGGCACTTCACGAAAGACCGTCAACACCGGGCTGGTGCCGATGATATACGTCACGGTCTTCTCCTGCCTGCGTCCCTGCGGATCGACGAGCGTGAGCCTGACCGGGGCGTGCAGATTGGCGTCGAGTGCTTCTCCGGGGCCGAGAAACTCGTAGCTGTGCAGCTTCGCGCCGCCGTTCCAGTCCATGTCCTGCACGACGACCTCGGGGCTTTTCTCCCGCCACGACTCCGGCGTGGCGCCCTTCTGCCAGCTCTCGAGCACGTCTTGGAGTGTGCCGCGCGCCCGATCCGGGTCGACCGGATCGGCCAGATCGGGCCCGCCGCAGCCGCACATGAGTGCGGCGGCGATGGGAATGGTCACTGCGAAAGCGTTTTTCATGCGTGGCTCCGCGACGAATGACAGAGGACCGGTCACGTTAGAAGTCGGTGTTGGTCTCTCCGCCGTCGCGCGTGCCCACCGCCCGCCACACGCCGCGATCGACGCTGTCGCTGGCGAAGCGGACGTGGCCGTCGGCCAGCAGCACGTGCACGCCGCCCACGTGCCGGCTGCTGGCCGGCATGGTGGCCTTCGTGGGGAAGAACCCGCACGAGCGGCGGTTGGGCGTGTCGACGTGCTGGTAACAGTGCTGGCCGTTCATCCACGGCGCGCCCATGAACATCGGAAACTGGTTGCCCAGGTTGTTGATGTCCACCGAGTAGCACATCGATACGGCTTCGTCCGGCGTGTTGGGATCGCCGCCGCTGTTCCCCAGAAACACGTCTGCAATCGGGCTCACGATGCCGTTGCTGCCGTCGGTCAGCAGCCGCTCGCTGAAGGCCGCCGTATTGCTCGGGCCGTCGGTGATGTCGGCCATGCGGACGCGGCTGCTCACGAAGAACACTCCGTTCTGCTGCGGGCTGCCCCAGAAGATGCTGCTGCCCTTGTTCCCGTAGTAATTGATGGCCCCGCCGCTGGCCGGCTGCGTGTTGTTGAAGTCGGACGGGCAGCGGAACATCGTCAGCTCGATCATCCGCGCGGCGTCATTCGCGGCATCCGTCACCTGCCGGTGGAAATCGATTCGCTGGTAAAGCGGCGCCTGGTCGAGATACGGCAGAAACTGGCTGAGGGCCGAATAGCGGTTGCCGGTCCCGCCCTGCCCGAAGGGGAAGCAGTTGTGGGCCTCGTGGTAGTTGTGCATCGCCAGGCCGATCTGCTTGAGGTTGTTCTTGCACGAACTGCGGCGGGCGGCCTCGCGGGCCTGCTGCACCGCGGGAAGCAACAGCGCGATGAGGATGGCGATGATCGCGATCACCACCAACAGTTCGATGAGCGTGAATCCGCGTCGTCGAGGTTTCATGACAGGACTTTCGTTGAACGGGATGAAGCGAAAATGATGGAAGACACCGCATTTCCGAAGCGATTTCCGGCCGGTCTTGCGAAGGCTGAAAGATGGATGAATGATTCCGGCGCGTTGGCCGAGCCGTTCGGGCTGCGGATCGTTTTGATGATCTCCAGCCGACGCGCAAGCGCGGCGGCCGGGCGCAGGGCAGCAAGGTGCGGCGGAGTCCCCGGCGATGAAACCTTCACTTTGCCGAGGATCCGCGCCTGTCACTGGTGCATTCCGCGGGACCAACGGACGGTGCTGATCCCGCCGGCAGAGCGCGCCGCTCCCACTTGTTCCGAGAGCTTCGCTCAGGCGCGCACGGCTCCGGCTGCACGCCAGGCGCAGCCAGGCCGTTCCGCATCCACCAGCGATGGGCTGTCAGCCGCGCGGTGGACGCTCAATACGCAGTGGAACGCCGGCTGCGGCGCTCACAGATTCGTCCGCGCCCCAGCGGGACAGACGGGCCGGCTCAAAGAGAGGCCGCCCGTCGAGAATGCAGGTCTGGTCGGACCCGTTCTGCCAGGTCGGCGGCGGAGCCGCTGGCAACGGCGCGGGAGCCGGAGCGCGCCGGCAGCCTTCACCCCGACAGGACTGTCCATTGGCAGGCCGCATCGGCAGTGCCTCGTCGGCCGATGTCGCCGCGGCTTCGAAGCCAGCGTGATCGGACGCGTTGGCGTGACCCGCGAGCCAGTCGCCGCAGCTTGCTTCCGCCGGCCGGCTGAACGTGCCAGTCGATAGCAGCACAGCGATCGCTGCTAACAGTGTCCGCCGGCCAAAGCATTCGCAGGCTCGCACGCTCATCGGCTCGCTCGACCCTTTCCGCTTTCGAGCATAGCCGGGCGGCCCCGGGATTTCAAAGGAAATCGCACGCCCACTCAACTCCAGCGGTCGGCCAGACGAGCAGCCCGCCAAACAGGGGAACTGCCTGGTGCCGCCGTTCCCATGAATGCAGATGCTCGTCAGCGTGAGATCGGTTCCGGCATGGTGGTTCGCAATGTAGC
>JAHWKJ010000751.1 GCA_019347905.1 Planctomycetota bacterium | reverse complement strand
TGGGCCGCCGAGCATCGGATCGCGGTCGAACCACGCATCGGCCTGCATGTCCGCGAGTACCGGCCCCTGGTCGAACAACCGGGGCGAACGCTGGTTCTGGTGCACGGACTGGCGCAGCACGGCAGGCGCTACGAACACATCGCCCGCTTTGCCGTGGCGCGCGGCTGGAACGTCATCGTGCCCGATCACCGCGGGCACGGTCTGTCTGACGGCGTGCCGACGCACGTGCGCCGGTTCCGGCAGTACGTCACCGATTTGAACGCCGTGCTCGATCATTTCGCCCTCCCGCCGGAGACGACGGCGATGTGGGCGCACAGCATGGGCGGACTGGTGGCCATCCGCCACACCCAGCTCTTCCCGGAGCGTGTGGCGGCGGCGGCGCTGATGTCTCCGCTGTTGGGCGTGGCGTTGCCGATTCCGACGTCGCTGGTAGCGCTGGGGGTCGTGCTGTCGCGGGTGGCGCCGCGAGCGCGGTTCCGCTCGCGCGTCGATCCGGCCGACGTCACCCGCAACCCACACGCGATCGCCGAGCGGCTGAACGACACGCTCAGCCACCGCTCGGTGACCGCCGGCTGGTTCTTCGCCATGCGGGCCGCGCTGCGGGCCGCGTGGCGCGAGGTGCAGGCCGTTAAAGTGCCGATGTACGTTTTGCAGGCCGGCTGCGACCGGCTGGTCGATCCCGCCGCCACGGAGCGGTTTGTGGCCGCGACGTCGAGCGCCGTCAAGCACTACGAATGCCTGCCGGAGCACCTGCACGAGTTGTTGAGCGAACCCGACTGGTCGCAGACTGCCGCCCGCGTCTGCGACTGGTTGGACGAGCAGGTTCCGCGCGGGGCACCGCTGGCCCGCGCGATGAGTGCGTGAGCTGCCGCGCCCGCACGGTGGACTCCGGCGTTTAGCCGCATCCCAACGGGACGCGCGGGCGCGCGCGTCCCGTTGGGACGCGGCTAAACGAATTCCAGCACGATGAGCTGAAATGCGCCGACCTGCGGCTCGAGAAGCGGCGCGCCGGACGCACCGGACAGCGCGACCGAGAAGCCGCGACGACAGGCGGCGGCGACGAACGCGGCGGCGTGCTGGCGCCCCGCATCGCCGATCCAGGCACTGCCGCCGTGGTCGAGCGACTTCTCCAGCAACGCCAGGATCGGCTCGTGGTGCGCCAGTTCGTACACCACATCGCAGCCGAGGATCAGCGGCCACTGTTCCGCCGGCGGCGAGCGCCAGTCGAGCACGCGCCCGCGAACGCTCGCGAGGCCATTCCGCCGCGCGTTGTGCATAGCGACGCGGACGGCATCCACCCGGTAATCGCTGACGGTGACGTCGAGTCCCGCCGACGCTGCTGCAATTCCCACCAGCCCCACGCCGGCACCGATTTCGAGCGCTCTCATTCCGGACGTCCATCGCGTTTCCAGGACGCGTCGCCCCATGTCGATAGCCGCCGGCCACAGATAGGGCCAGTAGGGCATGTAGCCGTCGCACTGGTGCTCGCGCACCTCGGCCGGCGCCTCGAGAAACGCATCGGGATCGGCCGGCAGCGTCAGTGAAAAGCTTCGTCCGGCAAGTGTGACCTCGCGGGTCGTCCAGGCACCCGGGATCTGCGGCAGGTCGCAATCGTATGCGCCTTCCCATTCGGCGGCCGCCGGCGGTTTCAAGGACTCCATAGCGAAACAATAGCAGAAGGCGGCGAACGGAACCCATTGCTGCCCTCGCCGCCGGTCTGTTAGAGTTCCCGCCCCGTCCCCGTTTGTAGTGGCCGGCTTCAGCCGGCCGGCCGGGTGAACCCGGCCACTACGAGCGGGTCTGACCCCTTCACCGTGACCTCTTCGCTGGCAGGGAGGCCTGCGAACCATGGCCGGTTACCGCGAGCACATCAGCGTCAGCGGGTTATGCGGCGTCTGCTATGGGCTGACGGCGACGTGGATGCTGGGCTTCCGGCCCGTGCAGGCGGCGCTCGCGGGCTGCCTGACGTGGGTCGCCGGCATGCTGCCCGACCTCGATTCCGACAGCGGCAAGCCCGTCCGCGAAATCTTCGCCCTGCTCGCCGCGGTGGCTCCGCTGGTGCTCATGCGGCGGCTGGAGGAGTGGTCCGGCGGCGACCTCGAAGCCGCGGTGCTGGCGGCCATCGTGCTCTACGCCGCGATCCGCTATGGTGCGTCGGCGCTGCTCAAGACGGTCTCGGTCCACCGCGGCATGTTCCACAGCATCCCGGCGATGCTGATCTTCGGGCT
>JAHWKJ010000005.1 GCA_019347905.1 Planctomycetota bacterium | reverse complement strand
GCCAGTCGAGCAGTTGCGGGTGCGTCGGCGGTTCGCCCTGCGTGCCGAAGTCTTCCGGCGTGTCGACGAGGCCGCGGCCGAAGAGCGAGAGCCACTGCCGGTTGACGATCACGCGGGCCGTCAGCGGGTTCTCGCCGTCTACCAGCCAGCGGGCGAGCGACAGGCGGTCGGGCCGTTGGCCTTCGCCTGTTTCCGGCAATGGATGCAGTGCCGCCGGCGTCGTGGGCTCGACCTCCTCGCCGGGGTTCAGGAAGTCGCCGCGCTTGAACATGCGCGTCATCCGCAGCTCGTCGAGTTCCTGCATGACCAGCGTCGTGGGCGGCTCGATGGCGGCCAACTGCTCCTGGAGTTCTTTGCGTTTCCCTTCGAGCGGCTGTAGCTCGCTGGATTGCGAAAGGTAGAACTCTTCCAGTTGCTTCGCCTGTTTCGGCGTCCGCTTCTCCACCGGCATCTCGACGAGGCCGCGGATGTCGGCCGGGACGCCGAGCAGTTCCGGCTCGCCCGCCGTCGCCAGCAGGCGGAAACGGCCGATCGTCCGCGAGTTGCCGTACTGCTGGTCGAGCGTGAACCTGAGCCGCCGCGATCTTTCGCCCCGAATTGGCTGCTTGAGCACGAACACCGCGCGATGCGGGCGGCCGAACTCTTTGGCGATCGCCCAGCCGGTCTTGCGGTTGCCGTCGATGGCGCCTTCGACCGGCCACTTCGGCTGCGAGAAATCGGCCGTCGCGCGGGCGAGGTCCAGCGTGGTAAAGGCGTCGGACTTTTCGACCCCCCCAGGCCCCCCCTTGGCAAGGGGGGGTGCGGGGGGGTCGCCGGCAGCCGCTTCCACCTTGAACTCCGACAGAATGAAGTTCCCCGGCTTCGCACGGCCGGGGCCGCCGTCCGGCAGCGACGGATCCGTCAGCACTTCCAGCCGGAATGCGGTGATCTCGCCGATGTCAGTGCGTGTCGTGACGGTGTAAATATCGGTCGCCGGAAAATCGCCGCCGGCGAGCAGCGACGAGTCTTCCAGCTTCTTCAGATCCGCACCCTCGGCGGAGAGCGCGACCTCGGGTTCTAGCACCTGCCACCCCGCGCCGTCGGAGGCGGCGATCTCTCCTTCCCAGGCGGGCTGCTCGTTCTTCAAACGGGCGCGGACCGCTTCGACCGCGGCCTCGGCGGCGGACAGCTTCGCCCGCAGCTCGTTCTGCTGCTCTCGTTGTTCCTCGTTCAGAGGCAGCGCGAGCTTGGGACCGGTGAATTCCCGCGTCGAGCCGCTGCTTTCGATTTCCTTCGCCGTATTGTTGAAGAACGCATACAGCCCATAATACTCCTTCTGGGAGAAGGGATCGTACTTGTGGTTGTGGCACTGGGCGCATTCCAGCGTGCTGCCGAGCCAGACGGTGCCGGTGGTGTTCACCCGGTCGATGACGGCCAGCACGTGCTCTTCCTCGGGGTCGGTGCCCGCTTCGACATTGGCCATCGTCCCGCGATGAAACCCGGTGGCGATGCGCGTCTCGAGCGAGGGATCCGGCAGCAGATCCCCCGCAATCTGTTCGATCGTAAACCGGTCGAAGGGCATGTCGACGTTCAGCGCCCGCACCACCCAGTCGCGATAGGCCCAGTACTCGCGGCGGCCGTCGCGCTGATAGCCGTTGGAATCTGCGTAGCGGGCGGCATCGAGCCAGGGCACCGCCCACCGTTCACCGTAACGCGGCGAAGCCAGCAGCCGGTCGACTACTTTCTCGTACGCATCGGGGCTGTCGTCGGCCAGAAACGCATCGAGCTCATCGAGGGTCGGCGGCAGTCCCGTCAGATCGAGCGTCACCCGGCGCAGCAGCCGCTCCTTACTCGCCTCTGGTGCGGGGTCCATGCCCGCGGCTTCCAGCCGCGCCAGCACGAAGGCATCGATCGGATTGCGGACCCACTCGCTCGTAGTGACCGCCTTCAGGCGGTCGTCGACAGACACGTCACTTGCTCTCGACCCGCTGAAGCGGGTCACTACAAACGGCGGAACCGCGGGCCGTGCCGGCTTCACGTACGCCCAGTGCCTTGCCGTTTCGATGTGCGCACCGAAGCCATCGGGCCACTCGGCCCCCTGATCGATCCAAGCGCGAATCAACTCGATCTCTGCCTGCGTCAGCGGATCGGCATCGAGCGGCATTCGCGGTTCGTCGCCTGCGCCGAGCAAGCGCCGGACGAGCAGGCTGTTGCGGCTCTTGCCGGCGACGACGGCCGCCCCCGACACGCCGCCGCGGAACACCGACGCCTTCGCATCCAGCCGCAACTGCCCTTCCTGCAACTCCGGCCCGTGGCAGTCCTGGCAGTGCTTCGCGAACAGCGGCGCCACCTCGGCGGCGAAATTGACCTTCTTCGCGCCGGAAGACGCCGCTTCCGAGCCGCCCTCATCGGCACGCAGTGACGCGGCGGCGATTGCGAGCGCAACGAACAGGGTCCCGGCGGTGTGCCGGCAAGCAGAGCGGCAGAGGAGCATAGGCAGGCTCCAGCGTGGACAAGGCGGGACCAGGGCAGTGTCAGGGCTAAGAATTCGAGTCATGAAATCAGCCGCCGGGCGCTAGCCCGCGGTTCCCACCGTGCAAACCGGACGCTAGCGCGTGCCGGCTGATCTGTCGGTCAGCCGCGGGCCTTCATTTGACCGCGCCGGCAAACGATTGTCTACTTGCCTCAGGCGGCAACAAGGATCTGCAAGGGCCGGATGAAGCCGGCAACACGCCGCATGGCCGAGTGGCGGAACAGGCAGACGCACGGGACTTAAAATCCTGTGGGGGGCAACCCCCGTGCGGGTTCGAATCCCGCCTCGGCCATTTCGCGGTTCCGCAGGCACTCGACCACGATGCGAATCGCGTCGTAGTCGATGCGGCCGCCCAAGGCTTCGTACACCGGCTTCAGCCGCTCCAAGCCGACTTCGGCTGCCGCCGCTTCGATGGCGTTGGCGATTTCCGCGTCCACCCACGGCGAGGGATCCGTCACCCGCTCGTGCCGCAGATAGTCGTTCAAGTAGCCTTGCACCGTCGAACGGGCGCGGCCAGTTTCGCGCGCCACGTCATCGATCGACCGGCCGGCCCGAAACAGCGTAAACGTCGCTAGTGCACTCCCGCTCGGCGTCCACGGAACGGCCTCACCGGCAGGCTCCGGCGGCGGAAACTTCACTTCGACATCCGTCGGCAGGTCGTGCTCGCGGCACCAGTGGGCAATCCGCTCGATGAACATCGCGCCGTAATCTTCGAGCTTCTTCTCGCCCACTCCGCGGACGGCCCGAAAACCTTCGAGCGTAGTCGGCCGCCGGCAGGCCATGTCGCGCAGGGCCGCGTCGCCGAAGACGACGTAGGGCGGGACGCCGCGATCATCGGCCAGTTCGCGCCGCAGCGCCCGCAGGTCGTCAAACAATCCGCGGTCCACGCCTTCCCAGGAGACTTCTGCCGCGGGCGACGTGGAAGTCGCTTTCGACGGCTTGCTGGGCCGCAGCAGCCTTGGGGCCATTTCTCCCCGCAACAGTCGCCAGCCGTCTTCCGTCACCGAGAGGACGTTGTACTCGCCGGTCTTTCTGGCGAAGCCCTGGCTGACAAGCTGCTCGATCCAATCGCGGATCGTACGGCGGTTTTCGTCCGCGAGGATGCCCCACGTGCTGAGCTTCTCGTGGCCGTGCTGCAGGATCCGCTGGTCTTCCGAACCGGAGAGCACCATCGCGGTGTAGTCGCCGCCGAAGCGCTCGCCCTGCCGCACGATGCTCGACAGGATCTTCTGGCCCACAATCAGCGGCTCATCGACGAGGTCGAGTTGCCCCAGGCAGACGTCGCACCCCCCGCAGCCTGTGGTCCCACCATTGCTGTAACTCTGGCCGAAGTGCTCGACCAGCGCCCGGTGCCGGCAGACGACGCCGGTGCAGTAGTCCGAGATGGCCTGCAGGGCAGCCGTGGCTCCTTCGCGGGAGCGCGGCTCGCCCTTGTCGATCATCCGCTTCCAGGTCAGGGCGTCGCCGCCGGAGTAGTACAGGCAGCACTCGGCCGGCAGCCCGTCGCGACCCGCGCGGCCGCTCTCCTGCTGGTAGTGCTCCAGCGACTTGGGCATGCCGGCGTGGACGACATACCGCACGTCGGGTTTGTCGATGCCCATGCCGAAGGCGACCGTCGCCACGATGATTTCCGCCCGGTCTTCGATGAACGCCTCCTGATTGCGGCGGCGGTCGTCGTCGCTCATACCGGCGTGATAGGGCAGCGCGCGGTAGCCCATTTCTTTGAGGGCCGCCGCTGTGCGGTCGACTTCGGCCCGGCTGATGCAGTACACGATGCCCGATTCGCCGGCGTTTCGCTCGAGAACGGCGCGAATCTGCCCCAGCACTTTGTTGCGGCGCTCGACGCGGTACACGAGGTTCGGACGATCGAACGAGCCGACGAAGATCTGCGGGTCGTGAAGCTCCAGGTTGCGGACGATATCGTGCCGCACGCGCTCGGTCGCGGTGGCGGTCAGCGCGTGGACGCCGACGCCGGGAAACTCGCGCTTGAGGACGTTGAGCGCGCGGTACTCGGGGCGGAAATCGTGCCCCCACTGGCTGATGCAGTGGGCCTCGTCGACGGCGAACAGCGAGACGTTGACGGACTTGAGGAATTCGAGCGTGCGGTCCTGCACGAGACGCTCGGGCGCGACGTACAACAGTCGCAGCCGTCCGCCGCGGATCGCATCCGCCACGGTGAGTTTCTCGCGCTGCGTGAGCGTGCTGTTGACGCAGGCCGCCGGCACACCGCAGGTCGTGAGCGCATCGACCTGGTCTTTCATCAGCGAGATCAGCGGCGAGACCACGACCGCCAGCCCGTCCAGGCACATCGCCGGCGCCTGAAAACACAGCGACTTCCCGCCGCCGGTCGGCAGCACGACCACCGAGTCGCGCCCGGCGAGTACGCTGCGCATGGCCTCTTCCTGCAGCGGCCGGAAGCCATCGTACCCCCAGTACCGCTGCAGCACGCCGGCGAGCTGAGTGGTATCCGGAACGGTCGACGTGGAGGCGACGCTCATGGAGACAAGTCTGCCGCGGAGGGCACGGCGTTTCAAGCGCCGAACCTGTCTGGACCCGGATGTCAGCATGTGGCTATTCTCCCGGCCCGTTTTCTATGGACGAAGAAAGGGGTCGGACCCCGTCACACGCGGCAGGGAGGCCACGTATGCTTTGCGCTCGCCGGTTGCTGCTCGTTTCGTCGCTCGCGGCCGCGGCGTTTGCCGCCGGTTGCAACGCCGAAGACTTCCTCAGCGGACTCAGCGGACTTTCCGGCTCGAAGGCCGCGGACACGGCGAGTCGTCCAACGCCCGCCGGACTGGCCGACGTCGGCAAGGGCGACGACACGATTGCCGTCGGCTCGTTCAACATCCAGGTCTTCGGCACGTCGAAGCTCGGGAAGCCCGACGTGATGGAGGTGCTCGTGAACGTCGCCCGGCGGTTCGACGTGCTGGCGATTCAGGAGATTCGCTCGGTGGACCAGACGGTTGTGCCGCAGTTCGTCCGCGCGATTAACGCCGACGGCAGCCAATTCGACTTCCTGCTGGGAGAACGGCTGGGCCGCACGTCGAGCAAGGAGCAGTATGCCTTCGTCTACGACACGTCGCGGATCGAGGTCGTGCCGCGCTCGGTGTACACCGCTTACGATCCAGAGGACCGGCTGCACCGCGAGCCGCTCGTGGCGACGTTCCGCGTGCGCGGCTCGTCCTCACCGCAGCCGTTCAGCTTCACGCTGATCAACATTCATACCGACCCGGACGAGACCGACACAGAACTCGATGCGCTCGACGACGTGTTCGTGGGCGTGCAGCGCGAGCCGGGCGGCGAAGACGATGTGATCCTGCTCGGCGATCTCAACGTCGATGAGACTCATTTCGGCCAGCTCGGGCGGTTGCCCGATATTGGCTGGGCGATCTCGGGCATGCCGACCAATACGCGGCGGACGAAGACGTACGACAACGTCGTCTTCAACCGGCGATCGACGGTGGAGTTCACAGGCCGGAGCGGCGTCCTGGACCTGACGGCCGAGTACGGGCTGGGCGAAGAGGCGGCGCTCGCGGTTTCCGACCACCTGCCGGTGTACGCAGTCTTCAGCGCCCGCGAAGGCCGCAGCGTGCCGCTCGCCTCGCGTCCGATCCAGCGTCAGTAGGTTCCGTCGTAGCACAAGCGTCCCGCTTGTGCGAGTTGCTTGGTAGGAAGTTCGGCCTCGGGAAGATGGGAGCAAGCGGGACGCTTGCTCTACGAGTTACTACGATCCACTCGTCGCGACGGCATCCTCGCGCTTCTGGTACTCCAGCTTGAGCCGCACCCGGCCGATGCGGATGCGGTCGCCGGGATCGAGGCGGCAGCGCTGGACGGGTTTGCCGTTGACGAACGTGCCATTGGTGCTGCGCAGATCTTCGAGCCACACGTGGTGGCCCTCCAGCCAGACGCGGGCATGCCGCCGCGAGACGGCCGGGGCGTCGAGCACAAAGTCGCACTCGGAGTCGCGTCCCAGCGTCATCGGCCGCTCCGCCACATCCCGCCGCAGGAACTCGCGGTCGTCGATTTTCGCCCGCAGCACCGGCACGCGATACAGCCGGTACAGCGTGCCCAGCACGTCGTCGCTCGTGATGGCGGGGCTTTCGAGCACAGCATGCAACTCGAACAGCCGCTCCAGCCGCGCGCGCTGCTCTGGGAAACGGGCATAGTACTCCGCGGGCGCCGGCGTCTCGCCGCGGGCGGTGCGCAGGTAGAACTCGGCGTAGGCCAGCTCGACGACGGCTTCCTCGTCGCCCTTGAGCTGCGGCAGCCGCTCCAGCAATTCTTCCGTCGAGATGCGTTCCCCCTCGTCCCAGCGGTCGGACTGCTCGAGCCGCAACTCCAGCAGCAGGTCCGCGAGCTCAGAATCGGCCGAGGGCGTTGTCATCTGTCGAAGTCGCGAGTCTGGAAGCGATTCAATTTGTAACGCAAAGACGCGGAGGACGCAGAGGTTCGCAAAGACATAAATCGCGGGTTGGGAATGCTGCAATGAGGGCCGAATCAAAAGGCTTTGCGTGTCTCTGCGTCCTTGGCGTCTTTGCGTTAAGACTCTTCTCGACCTGAAGCCGTCGTCCGGCCCTTCGTGCTTTGCGGGCCTAGAATCCGAGTTCCAGTTCCCTGCAGATGCGGTCGATGGCGCGGGTCAGCTTTTTGCGGAGCGATTCGGGGGTGCCGCCCAGTTCGCCGGCGATCTCGTCCCAGCCGCGGCCGTCCTTGCGGAGCTCGGCCATCCGCAGCTCGTCGTCCGAGAGCCTTTGGCGAAATTCGCGCTCCAGCTCGCGTCCCGAGACCTCCTGGCTGGCGGTGGGATCGTGGCCGGCAAGGTGCATGTCCTGCACGTCGATGTTCAAAACCATTCGCACGTTGCGCCGCCGCGACTGGTAGCGGCGGGCGTAGTCGATGACCTTGTTATGGATCATGGTGGCCATCAGCTTCAGGAACTGCTGTGGCGTTTCCAGCTCGATCTGGCCGGCCGCGGCCCGCGCGAAAAACGCACCGAACACCGACTGGCAGATATCCATCGAGTCCAGCGCACGGCGCAGGTTGGGGTCGTTCAGCCGCACGCGGGCCAGGATGCGCAAGTCCCCTTGATAGCGCTGGAGCAGTTCGCAGGCCGCCTGCTCGTCGCCCTCGCAGACCTGGCGGAACAGGTCCCGGAATGCGACGGCGTGATCGGACATGGGAGGCAGGTCCGAAAAAGGGCGGCAAGGTGGGACCCGATTGCCGTGAGAAGCGCAAACGGCCCCACAGCAGTAAACCACCGCACCCTCGGAATTGCAAGATTCGTGCCTCCGATGCGCGCGGCGAAACCCGCTGAAGACGGCGCGGCGGTTGCACGGGCACACGTGGCACGGCCTGCCAGACCGTGGAGCCAGCGACCTGGCGTGTGCGGGAATGAGAGACGTGGGCATATTCTATGGACCATACAATCGTTCTCATCCCCGGCGACGGTATTGGCCCCGAGGTCTCGCGGGCGGTGCGGCGGGTGTTCGAAGCGGCCGGTGCGCCCGTGCGGTGGGTCGAATATCAAGCCGGCGTCGCCGCGCTGGAGGCCGGCGCGAAAGACGTGCTGCCGGCGGAGACGCTCGGCGCCATTCTCGAGCACGGCGTGGCCCTCAAGGGCCCGTGCAGCACGCCGGTCGGTGAAGGTTTCAGCTCCGTCAACGTTCAGCTTCGCAAGCGGCTGAACCTGTTCGCGGCCGTGCGTCCCGTGCGCAGCCTCGCCGGCGTGAAGACGCGGTTCGAGAACGTCGATCTGGTGATCGTCCGCGAAAACACAGAGGGCCTCTACAGCGGGGCCGAGAACCAGGTCACCGACGACGTGGTGATCAGCATGAAGGTCGCCACCGGCACCGGCTGCCGGCGCATCGCGCAGTGGGCGTTCAACTACGCCGCCCGTCACGGCCGCCGCAAGGTGACGGTGTTTCACAAGGCGAACATCATGAAGCTGACCGACGGGCTGTTTCTGCGGCTGGCCCGCGAGGTCCACGAAGAGACGCATCCGGAAATTGAGTACCAGGAGGCGATCATCGACGCCGGCTGCATGAAGCTCGTGCAGGATCCGACGCAGTTCGACCTGCTCTTACTGGAGAACCTGTACGGTGACGTGGTGAGCGACCTGTGCGCCGGTCTCGTGGGCGGTTTGGGAGTGGTGCCGGGAGCGAATCTCGGTGTGGAGCGGGCGGTGTTCGAGGCGGTGCACGGCTCGGCGCCGGATCTCGCCGGCAAGGGCGTGGCCAATCCGCTGGCACTGCTGACTTCGGCGGAAATGATGCTGGAGCACCTCGCCGATACGCGCGGCGACGAACGCTGCCGGACGCTGGCGCAGCGCATCCGCCACGCCTACACGCGGGCGCTGGCGGAAGGCCGCCGGACGCGGGATTTGGGGGGCGACCTCGGCACGGAAGCCTTTGCCGAGGCCATCATCGAACGTCTCAATTGAGCCGCTGTTGTCCTGGAGGCGGCTGGTCGCTTTGCGCGCAGCCTGACGCCATTTTATCCAGCCGGTTTAGCCGCGACTCGACAGAGGAGCGTAGTCACAAGCTGCCAGCTTGTGCCGCTCCCACAACGAGGCAAGCTGGCAGCTTGCACTACGGGCCTCACGCTGTGCGGAGCGCTCCTCTGGAGTCGCGGATAAACGTTGCGTCCCGGGCGCTGGCACGAACGATGCTGCCCCTCGCTCGGGGAATCTCCGAGGGGAGGGAGAAACGGCCGCATGCTCAACCGCCTGTACGACGTTCACGAACTCGATGCGGGATTACCGGTGCTCGCCGTGTCGGCCCACAGCGGCCACGACCTGAGGCCGGAAGTGGCGCAGTACATCGCATTGGACGATCGAGAGCGGCGTCGGGAAGAAGACCCTTGGACGGACGTGTGGACCGACGTGGCCGGCGTGGGAATGGTGGTGCACCGCTCGCGATTCGAGGTCGATTTCAATCGCTCGCGTGCGGCTTGCGTCTACCTGACGCCGGAAGAAGCCTGGGGCCTGCAGGTCTGGAGCGAGCGGCCGTCTGGCGACGTGGTCGAGCGATCGCGGCAGTTACACGACGAGTTCTTCGACGAGTTACACGACCGGCTCGAAACGCTGCGGCAGCGGCATGGCGGCTTCGTCGTCCTCGATCTGCATTCGTACAATCACCGGCGGCTGGGGCCGGACGCACCGTGCGCCGATCCCGCGGCGAACCCGGAGTTCAACGTGGGCACCGGCTCGCTCGACCGCGGACGCTGGGGGGCGGTGGTCGATCGCTTCATGGATGAGCTGTCGCAGTGCGAGATCGGCGGACGCCGCCGCGACGTGCGCGAAAACATCCGCTTCCGGGGAGGCTACCTGCCGAGCTGGGTGAACGAGACCTTCCCCGAGTGCGGCTGCGCGCTGGCGATTGAGGTCAAAAAGTTTTACATGGACGAATGGAGCGGCTCCGCCTTTGACGAGATCGTGGCGGAGATCGGCAGCGCTTTGAGATCGACCGTTCCCGGCCTCATCGAGGCCCTGTCGAATACGCTCGACCCGGCCGAGGCACACGCCCGCTTGTTTAGCCACGGATATCACGGATGGCACTGATTTGAACTCCCCGTTGCTTTGCCCAAGGGAGAAGATTATCCCGTCGGAGTTCTGTTGCTGTCGCCTGAGCAGGCATCCCCCTCTTGGGCAAGGCTGACTGCTCAATCCGTGGCAATCCGTGATATCCGTGGTTAGAAGATTGTTTGTGAAAGATTCGGAGGCCTCGCGTGGAAGCGGCGACTGAGCGCGCCATCGACCGTCGCTTCCGCCGGCTCTTCGCGGGCCTGTTGAGACGGTTCGCGCAGAACCGACCCGTCGACCGGCGGCTGCCGGCCGGCGGACGCCTGCGGATCGAGCGGCAGCTTCCCTTCCTGTGCGTCTATCGCCGGCCGCACGAGCGAGACGATCCCGGCACCGCGCGGCTGGTGACGACCGAGGCGGCTTTCTTGATCTCGTCCGGCGACCCGGCCGCGCAGCCGCTGATCCTGCGGCTGTGCCGGGAGCTCGGCCAGACGCTGCGCGAGCACTTCGGTGCCTTTGTCCTGATCGAGATCTGGTCGGGTGCCGACGAAAGCGGTCCTGAGCGTCGGCCGGCCTTCACGATCGTCAGCCGCGACCCCGCTGAAGTCCCGACCACCGTGGCGGCCCTGCGCGACGAGCTCGAGCGCATTCGCCTCGGCGGTCTGGAGGCAACGGTGAGGGTGCGGTACGCCGATCCGGTCGCGCCGCCGGGGCTGCCTCCGCTGATCGAGGCCGGCGAGAGCGGCGCCGGCGTGGTGAAGCTGGGCCTGGAGGTCGCGCCGGTGTATCGCGACCTGGAGGCCGGACGCCGGTTTCCATTTGTCCTGCGCGGCCTGAGGCGGCAGCTTTCGCGGGCGATTCGCCGCGCCGCGTTTACGTTCGCCGGGATTGAGGTCGAAACGTCCGAGCCATTTGTGCACATCGAGGATCTCGGTCCGCGGGAACTGGAACGGTCCGTGGGCGACGTGGACCGGCGGCTGCGCGACATCGCGGCTGCTTATGACTTCCTGCTGCAGGTTACGCCGGTCAACGCGGAAGAGGCCTGGCAGGAGTTCTGTGCCGATGGCTGCCGCCAGACGCCGCAGTTTTATTACCGCCCGCAGCCGTTCAGCCCGGCGAAGCTGAAGCGGCGGCTGTTCTCGATTCCTGTGGATGACATCGAGGATCCCACGCTGGCGCACCTGCTGCGGGAGAAGCGCGACGAGCTGGACCGGCAACTGAGCGCGCTGCGCGACCGCAATTCCCGCGACTTCCTGTACTCCGCGCTGCAGCTTTATGGCCCGGTGGAAGCGGACCTGCTGGCGATGGCCGAGCGACTGCTCCAGGGGCCCGCCGACAACGAGGACGATGACGGTTCGTTCAGCCGCGGACCGCGTAGCTGCGAAGCGTTTAGCCGCGACCCGGAGGGGAGCGCTCGACCGCGCGACAAAGCGCTCCTCTCCGAGTCGCGGCTAAACGGCGAGTCGCGGCTAAACGGGGAATTCCTCAGCGCTGATGAAATCGCGGCGGCCGTGCGCGAGGAGATCAGTCACTACCGGCAGCAGCTCCCGGACCTGCAGGCGGTGGTCGAAGTCTGCGACGGCATCGTTTCGGCGCTGATGGTCTCGCGGAGCCGCGTGCTGGTGGCCCGCGACACCGCCCTTCGCCGCGCGCGGGTGACGCCGCTGCTGCACCACGAGGTGGGCACGCACCTGGTCACGTATATCAACGGCGGCCTGCAGCCGCTGGGTCTGCTCGCATGGGGACTGGCAAAATACGAGGGGCTGCAGGAAGGCTTGGCCGTGCTCGCGGAGTACGTGGCCGGCGGGCTGACGGCGGGCCGGCTAAGGCATCTCGCCGCCCGCGTCGTCGCCGCCGCGATGATGATCGACGGCGCACCGTTTGCAGAAACGCACGACCGTCTGCGCGGGGAGTATGGCTTCTCCGCGCGGCAGGCCTTCCAGACGACGATGCGCGTGTACCGCGCCGGCGGATTCCCCAAAGACGCCGTCTATCTGCGAGGCTTTCGCGATCTGTTGGAGTGGCTGGCACAAGGGCACGACATCGATCCGCTGCTGGTCGGGAAAATCGCACTGAGGCACGTGCCCTTTCTGCACGAGCTGCGCAGGCGGCAGATCGTGGCGCCGGCGGCCCTTGTGCCCCGGTGGGCCGAGGATCCGGTGATGCGGCAGCGGCTGGAGTCGGTCCGGGGACGGACGGTCTTCGACCTCGCAGGAGAAGCGGCGTCATGAAGCTCGGCTTTCTGGTCAACCATCTCGAGACGGAGGACCCGGCGTTCACCACGACCCGTCTGGGCATGGCCGCCATCAACATGGGCCACGAGGCGTGGCTGATGAGCGTGGGCGATTTCGTGTACGACGCCGACGGTTCGATTCACGCCTGGGCGCGAGCCGCCCCCAAGACGAAGTACAAGTCGCTGGAACGCTACCTGGCCGACGTGAAGGGCGGCGAGGCCCGGCGCGAACGAGTGACTGTCGACGCGCTCGACGTGCTGCTCTTGCGCAACGACCCATCCGAAGACGCCGAGCGGCCGTGGGCGCAGACGACACCCATCCTCTTCGCGCAACTGGCGGCGTCGCGCGGCGTGCTGGTGGTCAACGATCCGGCGCACCTGGCCAATGCCATTAACAAGACCTACTTTCAGCATTTCCCGGAGCAGGCGCGGCCGCGGACGTGCATCAGCCGCAATGCCGAAGAGATCCGCCGCTTTGTCGCCGAGCAGGGCGGCACGGTTGTGCTCAAACCGCTGCAGGGCTCCGGCGGACACAGCGTGTTCCTCGTGCGAGAGGGCGACCGGGCGAACCTCAACCAGATGATCGAGGCCATCACCCGCGACGGCTACGTCGTGGCCCAGGAGTACCTGCCGGCGGCCGAAGACGGCGACATCCGGCTGTTCGTGATGAACGGCCGCCCGCTGGAAGTGGACGGCAAGTACGCCGCCTTTCGCCGCGTCAACAAGAGCGGCGACATGCGCAGCAACATGCACGTGGGGGGCAAGAGCGAGCGGGTCGAACTCGACGACCGCGCCCTGGAACTGGTCGAGATGGTGCGGCCGAAGCTCATCCGCGACGGCATGTTCCTCGTCGGCCTGGATATCGTCGGCGACAAGCTGATGGAAGTGAACGTCTTCAGCCCCGGCGGCCTGGGCAGCGCCTCGGAACTGACGGGCGTCGACTTCCCACGGCTGGTGATCGCCGACCTGGAGCGCAAGGTCCACTACCGCCGTTACTACGGCGGCATGCTGACGAACAGCGAATTGGCGACGCTGTAGGGGGGGAGGGTCGAAGGTCGAAAGGGTCGCAGGTCGAAAGGGCCAGGCGAGGGACTTTGTCAGGATGCGGGCAGATCCGACCGTTTGTACGACCAGATTCCGCCTGGATGGAACTCCACGAACATGTTGCCGGGCATGAACAGTTCCCACAGGGGAACGTCCCGCTCTTGCGCCTCGCGAGCCGTGGGTACGACGTGCAGGCTGCATTGGTTGTCGAACGAGACGAGTAGCGAATCGACAGCGGCCTCGAAAGCTGCGACCTTGGCGCCTTCCAGGATCTTCGCCTCCTCCACGTCGGCTTCCTCGTCCTCCGTCGAGTCAATGTCGCCGCTCGGCGTCGAGAGCTTCCATGAGGTGCCACACGTGCCGAGCATCCACTCGCCTTCCAGTTCCTCCTTCATCTGCGGGTGTTCGCAAGCGATTCGTGGACCCAGGTGCAAGACCAGCTCGCCTCCATAGCTACAGGCGACCTTCCAGCATTCTTGCCCAACAAGGTCTTGAATAACCTCGTGGAGTCTGTCGAGGTTCTTCGCGCGTGGGATGGATGGAGTCTTGGACTTAGGCATCTCGATGACCCATGAATTCGTGAATCAGCTCTTCAAGTTCCTGCCAGTCGAAGTCGCCGTTCTCTTTGCTCCCCCGGCGGCCGTGCTGCTTCTGCTTGTGAATATACGCGCCGAACCGCCGCCTGTCCTTCGCTGACAGCCCATGAGCCTTCGCGATGGCCCGAACTTGTTTGATGTCCTTCTTGCTGGCCAAGCTCAGCCTCTACCGGGCACCCGCGAACTGCCATTGATTTCAATCCCACCACCACCCTTCGCCCGAGCGCGATACCGCGTGCCCGTGCAGTTCCGTCAGGCTGCCGTCGGGGGCCGCCTTTCGTACGCGGCGGGCGGTCAGCTCGCGTGGTTGGATTTCGACGCCGCCGCTGATGGAGATGATCCAGTGCCGGCCGCCGGCCAGGCGGAAGTTGGCCAGCGAGGGGACCATCTTCGGCACCGGATAACGGGCGATGGGGCAGGCGTCCTCGTCGAGGAAATGCCGTGGCCGCCATGTCGCCGGCGCGTCGTCGCCCGGACCGACCTCGAACTTCTCCGCGATCAGTTCTGCCAGCGTCGCCAGGCCGATGAGGTTCTGGAGTTCCTGGAACACCGGCACCTTCTCCGCCACGTCCTCGAAGTGCCGCGTGAACGTTTCAGCAAACAGCTTTGCGTTGGGGCTGGAGGGTTCGTCCGTGTCGTCGTCGTCGGCCTGCCCTGGCAGTGTCTGGGCAGTCACCACTTTTACGCCGTGGCCCGACAGCTCGAAGGCCAGCTCGTCGGGCGTGTGGTACACCGCATCGTAGCCGGCCGTGAACCACCAGCGGTGCTGCCGCGACACCGCCCGGCGGTTGAAGCGCCGGACGCACAAGTCGAGGTAGTTCACCACGTCGCGCACCGGCGAGGGATCGTGGCCGAGCGCGATGCGCTTGAGACGATAATCGGCGGCGACCATCACCAGCGCGAAGCGGCTCGATCCGTCGACGCCGTACAGCTTGACGTCCTGAGGACCCATGGCCTGTTCCATGCCGGCGAAAACCGCCCCCGGCTGCGAGCGGTCGATGCCGCTCAGCTTTCGCATGTAGGACGCATAACGCGTCACGCCCTCGGCCGTCGGCTCGATCGAGCAACCGATGAACCCGGCCTCCTCTGTTCTCCCCCTTGCTAAGGGGGGGCCAGGGGGGGTCCGAGCAAGATCACGTGTCGTATCGCCGTCACCCCCCCTAACCCCCCCTTCGTAAGGGGGGGGACCGAAAGGCTCGCGGGCGAAAGCATACCGCAGGGCCACGATCAGATCATCGAGATGCAGCACGGGGCGGTTTGACCGCACGCCGACGACCTCGCCGCTGTCTGCCAGAGTCCACCCCTCCGCGGGACCGGCTACGATTACGTCGCGGCCGGCGGCGTCGAAGAACACGTAACGCACGGCCGTCAGCCCGGCGAGATACTCAACGTCGGCCGGCAGATCCTGTCCGGCCTCGCGCAGCGCCTGCACGCGAGCCTCCAGCCGCGCGAGCGAAACCTTTCGCAGCGCACTCTCCGCCGCCACGTCATCGGAAACAGCCTGCCCCACGAGGTGCCGCCGCACCAGATCGAGCCGGTCGTCGGGCGCCAGCGTGGCCGTCTCGCGGAGCATGCCGGCGGCGTCGATGTAGACGCCTCCGACCTGCGCTGTCAGGGGAGACACCAGCCAGCCGACAACGAACGCGGCTGGCACGATGCGGCGCAAGAGGTGGACAGTGGCCATGTGCGAACCATCCCAGAAGCGGGTGAGGGACTGCGTTTGTATCGATGCCCCGCTGCGAAGGCCCTGCACACCGCGTCCGGTGAGCCGCGTGCCCATGCACCCTCCGCTCTGACAGTCTATCAACCGCCCGTCGGCGTGACACGAGCGGCCGACAGGAACTCGCTCAGCGCGGCGGCCGTGTGGCCGCGGGCGCTGGCGATCTCGTGCGGCGGACCTTCAAACAGGATCTCGCCGCCGGCGGCGCCGGCTTCGGGGCCGAGGTCGATCAGCCAGTCGGAATTGGCCATCACGTCCAGATGGTGCTCGATCGCAATCGCGGTGTCGCCGCGGTCCACCAGTTGGTGCAGCACGTTCAGCAGGCGTTCGACGTCGGCCGGGTGCAGGCCGGTGGTCGGCTCGTCGAGCACGAACAGCGTGCGGCCGGAGGCGGGGCGGCCTAACTCCGTCGCCAGCCGCACCCGCTGGGCTTCGCCGCCGGACAGATCCAGCGACGATTGCCCCAGGCACAGGTAGCCCAGCCCCACGTCCACAAACGTCTTCAATCGCGAGACAATCCGCGGGAAGTTCTCGAAGAAGCCAAGCGCCTCGTCGAACCGCATCGCCAGCACGTCGGCCACGCTCTTGCCGCGATAGCGGATCGACAGCGTCTGCCGGTTGAACCGCGCCCCGCGGCAGGTTTCGCACGCGACGAACAGGTCGGGCAGATACTGCATCTCGATGCGGCGCGTGCCGCGGCCGGCGCAGGTCTCACAGCGGCCGTCGCGCGAGTTGAAGCTGAATCGCCGCGCGGTGAAGCCGCGCAAGCGCGCCTCGCGGGTGGTGGCGAATACCTGCCGCACCTCGTTCCACACGCCCGAGTACGTGGCAGGATTCGAGCGGCCGCTGCGTCCCAGCGGCGACTGATCGACCTGCACGAGGCGGTCGATGGCTTCGGCGCCTGAAAGAAGTCCCCAGCGCCCACGGGCCCGAACCCGCGGGCTTGCCAGCGCGTCGCGCACCGCCGGCACCAGCGAATCGATCACCAGTGAGCTTTTGCCGGAGCCACTGACGCCTGTGACGCAGGTCAACAGGCCCAGCGGGAACTCGACGGTGACGTTTTGGAGGTTGTGGGTGCCAACCTGCTCGAGCCGCAGGAGGCCTTGTGGGATGAGGCGACGTGCTCTGCGGCCACCCCCCCCTGGCCCCCCCTTAGTAAGGGGGGGAAATGTGGCAGTGTCGTCGTGGGAGAGGTAGCGCGCTGTGAGTGAATCATTCGCGGTGGCCACTTCAGCGGGGGTGCCGGTGGCGACGATGCGTCCGCCGTCGGCACCGGCTCCGGGGCCGAGATCGATGAGATAGTCGGCGCGGCGCATCGTGTCGATGTCGTGTTCGACCACGAGGACGGTGTTGCCCTGATTGCGCAGCTCTTCCAGTGCGGTGAGCAGCTTCGCCGTGTCGCGCGGGTGCAGGCCGATTGTCGGCTCGTCGAGTACGAAGCACGTGCCGATCAACCCCGATCCCAGGCATCCAGCCAGGCGGGCACGCTGAAACTCGCCGCCGGAGAGCGTGTGCGTGCGGCGATCGAGCGTGAGATAATCCAGCCCGACTTCGACGAGGAAGCGCAGCCGACGTGCGACTTCCGGGAGCGTGCGGAGGGCGACTTCGCGGCCTTCGGGAGCGAACGGCGGCGACGAGGAGCGCAGCGCTCGCAGGAGATTCTCCGCCCAGACAACCGCGTCGCCGACGCTCATGGCGGAGACTTCGGCGATGCTGCGGCCGTCGATCGTCACGCGGCGGGCGAAGTCGTTGAGTCGGCTGCCGCCGCAGTCGGGGCAGGCGAGTACAGTGTCGAGTTCAACGTCGACCTTCACCTCCTCGACCCCCCCTGCCCCCCCCTTACTAAGGGGGGGTGAGGGGGGGTGAGCGCCGACTCCCAGCCCATCGCACGTCGGGCAGGCGCCGTAGGGGCTGTTGAAGCTGAACGTGCGCGGCTCTGGCGTGGGGAAGCTCAGGCCGCAGTCGGGACAGGCGAAGCGTTCGCTGTAGAGCCGCTCGAGCCACTCATTGTCTTCCTGCCACACGACCGAGCAGGTGCCCTCGCCGTAGCGCAGCGCGAGATCGACCGATTCCTGCACGCGGCCCCGCAGGCCCTCCTTCAGCACCAGCCGGTCGACGACGGCCTCGATCGTGTGCCGGCGGCGGGCATCGAGCGCGGGAGGCTCCGCGATGTCGGCAATCTCGCCATCGACGCGGGCGCGCACGAAGCCTGCCGCGGCGATGTCGGCGAACACCTGCTGGTGCTGCCCCTTGCGTCCGCGGACGACCGGCGCGAGCAGCATCACCTTCCGCCGCTCGCCCAGCGCGAGCACTCGCTCGACAATCGCCTGCGAGCTTTGCCCGGCCACTTCGCGCCCACAGCCGGTGCAGTGCGCGGTGCCGGCTCGGGCGTATAAGAGCCGCAGGTAGTCGAGAATCTCGGTTGTCGTGCCCAGCGTGCTCCGCGGCTGCGCGGCCCCGGTCCGCTGATCGACGCTCACGGTGGGCGGCAGCCCGTCGATGGCATCCACGTCGGGCCGCTGGAGCAGATCGAGAAACTGCCGCGAGTACGCCGAGAGACTCTCGAGGAACCGCCGCTGCCCTTCGGCGAAGATGGTGTCGAACGCCAGCGAGCTTTTCCCGCTGCCGCTGACCCCCGTGAGCACGACGAGCCGCCCGTGCGGAATATCGACGTCGACTCCCCGCAGGTTATGCGTGCGCGCACCGCGTATGCGAATCGTAGCGGGCTTCGTCATTCGAGCTTCGTCATTCCTCGCGCCCTCTGTTCATTCCACCCGCGCGGACTACAATGCGTCCCAGCATCAGATACTCTCGAAAGCCGGTGACCCATGGCGTTGTACCTGACGGAAGACGACGTCCGCGAGCTGATGAACATGGAGGCGGCGATCGAGGTCGTCGAGGAGGCGTTTCGTCGTCTGGCGTCCGGCGAGGCCGTCAACGTGCCCCGCGCCCGCGCGCAAGCGCCGGGGATCATGCTGCACACCATGTCGGCCGCGGCGGAGTACCTGGGCCTCGTGGGCTTCAAAGCCTATACCACGACGGCCAAAAACTCGCGGTTCCACGTGGCATTATACGACGCCGGCAGCGGCGAGATGCGCGCGCTGATCGAGGCCGATCATCTCGGCCGGCTGCGGACCGGCGCCACCAGCGGCGTCGCGACCGAGTACATGGCCCGCCCCGATGCGCGGGTCGTGGGGCTGTTCGGCAGCGGACGGCAGGCCCGCACGCAACTCAAGGCCGTCTGCACCGTCCGCCGCATCGACCGCGTCGACGTCTTCAGCCCGAACGCGGAACGGCAGATCGCCTTCGCCGAGGAAATGAGCGAGTATTGCGGCACGCAGGTCGTGCCGGTGCATTCGCCGGAGGAAGCCGCCGCGGAAAAAGACATCGTGATCTGTGCGACCTCCAGTAAGACGCCGGTGTTCGACGGCCGCGCGCTCGACGAGGGCACGCACCTGAACGTGATCGGCTCGAACTTTCTGTTGAAGGCCGAGATCGACGAGACGACCGTGCGGCGGGCAAACCACATCGTGTGCGACAGCATCGAACAGTGCCGCCTGGAGGCGGGCGATTTCGTCGAGGCGCTGGAGGAAGGCGCGGTCGACTGGCCGCTGATGCACGAGCTGTGCGACGTCGTCTCCGGCCGACAGACGGGCCGCGCAGTCCCGGACGATATCACGCTCTTCAAGTCGGTCGGCCTGGCGATCGAAGATGTGGCGGTGGGGGCGGAGATTCTGGAACGGGCTCGGCGCGAGGGATTGGGACGCGAGTTGCCGTTTTGAGATGGCGAGCCTTAGCCGCGGTAGCGGCGGTAGAGCGTAGCCCACGGCGAAAGCCGTGGGGAGACTGGAGATACCTCGCTTCGGTGAGCCCCGGCAGGGGCGGCAGAACGAACACTCGGCTTCTTTCGCCCCTTCCGGGGCTTCGTCGGACGTGGGTGTTGGTCGCCCCACGGCTGGCGCCGTGGGCTACGGTCTGTCGCCGCTGCCGCGGCTGGTCGTTAGAAACGAAGGCCAATTCTGGACCCCAGGCATGACCCTCGCCGCCCGCCTCGCTGCCTATGCGAAGTCGCTGCGATACGAGCAGCTCGATGCGTCGACCGTGCACGAGGTCAAGCGGCGCGTGATCGATTCGCTGGCCTGCGCGTGCGGCGCGTGGCGGGCGCACGCGCCGAGCGTCGCGCGGCGGCTGGCGGTGCGCACGCGGAGCGAGCGCGGCGCCGGCTGGCTCGGCGGTGGCGAGCGGCGGACCAGCCCGGAACTGGCGGCGTTCGCCGACGGCGTCCTCATCCGCTATCTCGACTACAACGACACGTACCTCTCGCTGGAGCCGGCCCATCCCAGCGACAACCTCGCCGCCGTGTTCGCCGCGGCGGATGCGGCCGGGGCCGACGGGCGCGAAATCATCGTTGCGACCGTCCTGGCCTATGAGATTCAGTGCCGGCTGTGCGACGCCGCCAGCATTCGCGCCCGCGGCTGGGACCATGTGACCTACGGCGCGTTTTCGACGGCAGCCGCCGCCGCGCGTCTGCTGGGACTGGACGCGGGCGGCATCGAGCAGGCGCTGAACCTCGCCGGCACGCCGAACGTCGCGCTGCGGCAGACGCGCGCCGGCGAATTGTCCGAATGGAAGGGCTGCGCGTTCGCCAATGCGGCCCGGAACGGCGTGTTCGCCGCACTGCTCGCCGCCGAAGGACTGACGGGGCCGGCGCCGCTATTCGAGGGAACGATGGGTTTTTTCCGTCAGGTTTCGGGCGAATTCGAGCTAGAGCCGCTGTGCGGTGAACGCGACGGTCCGCTGGAAAGGGGGACTGGCTCCCGGCCCCATGCCGGACTTGTACCGGAAGCCGGGAGCGGTGAGGGTGCCTGTCCCCCTTTCCAGCAAACGGAGGGCGGCGGCTTCATGATCGACCGCACGTCGATCAAGTTCTGGCCGGCCGAATACCACTCGCAAAGCGCCATCCATGCCGCGCTGGAGCTGCGGCCGCAGATTGGCGATCCGGACCGGGTGAAGTCCATCGACATCGCGTCCTTCGACGCGGCGGTGGACATCATCGGCAAGGATCCCGAGAAGTGGCGGCCGAAAACCCGGGAGACCGCCGACCACAGCCTGCCGTACTGCGTCGCCGTCGCACTCATGGACGGCGATGTCACGCTCGATTCGTTCCGCGACGAGCGGCTGCGCGACGAGCGGCTGCTGGAACTTGTCGCGAAGGTTCGCGTTCACCGGGATGCCGCGCTGACGGCGAAGTATCCCCGCGGAATTCCCAACCGCATCGAGGTGACGCTGGACGACGGCCGGCGGCTCACGGCGGAGAACGAATTCCCCCGCGGCCACGATCAGAACCCGATGAGCGATGAGGAGCTGATCGCCAAGTTCCGCCGGCCGGCCGCGGGCGTGCTGGACGAAGCGCAGCAGGATCGGCTGCTCGACGCCTGCTGGAAGCTCGACGAATGGGAGAATCTGGCGGAGTTCCGACGCCTCATCCCGGCGGCAAGCCGCGTTTAGCCGCGACGCGGAGGCTTTGCAGAGGAGCGCGAGGGGTGGCACTGGTGGCTCGCCCACCAGTGCCGAGCGCGGGAGCGGCGGCCCATGTTGGAAGAAATCCGCCTACCTCCTCACCGTCGATCGCTGTGCCGCATCGGGTCACGTGTTGGCGTCCGACACTGGTGGGCAAGCCACCAGTGGCACCCGTAGCGTCTCGTCGACACCGAGCGCTCCTCTCCGAAGACTCCGAGTCGCGGCTAAACGGCTCATTTCACGCCGCTCGCACCGCTCAGCCCGAAGTCTCACGCAGGAACCTGCCCCGCAAATCGTTGATCGTTTGCTGATTGTCCTCGTCCTGCCAGAAATCGTTCAGCGGGAAGTCCTCCGGCACCTGGCGGCCGTTGATCTGCTCGATGATGTAGCGCCAGTAGATCATCGCCATCAGGATCTCTTCCTTGATATTCAGGTCGCGCATTTCCTCCCGAAGCTCGCTGGCGTTCTCGCTCTGGGCGAGTTCGTCGCGCAGCTCGACGTACTTGAGCAGCCCCTTCTCCAGGTGCTGGATCGATTCCGGCTTTTCGCCATTGGGGCCGAAATCGACGCGGCCCTTGCGGTAGGCCTCTTTGCCGAGATGGATCTGGTAATGCAGCTCGACCATCTCGTCGCGCTTCTCCAGCCGGGCGCGGCGCTTCCAGTAGAGGTAATTGGTGGTGTTCTGGTCCTGCTGCACCGTGTCGCGCTTCACCGCGAGCAGCTTCGCCTCGTAGTCGGCGGCCTTGCCGTCCGCGGGCGGCGGGAGCTGCTTGTACCGCTCCTCGATGTACGCCCGCAGCTCGCGGCGGTCTTTGTCCTTGTCGGCCAAGGCCCTCAGCTCCGCCTCGGTGGGGTCCAGCATCAACAAGCCGGCGAAGCTCGACTCGTACTCGTCTTTGCCGAACGCCTGGTACTCGAAGTCGAGCCACGCCAGGCGCGTGCGGTCTTCGCCGGTCCACTCGTTGTAGGCGCGAACCCACTCTCCGCGGGTGATCTCGCCGAAGGTGCCGTCGCGCTGCAGCGCCTCGGCGTAGTCGAGCTGGCTGCGCATGGGATAGTGGCGGAACAGCGGCCGCCACATGATGTGCTGGTCGTGTTCCACTTCCAGCCGGTTGGCGTCGAGGTACCAGGCTTTGGCGGCGAGGTAATTGTCGGCGAAGGGTTCGGCGACGACGACGCCAACGGGCGGCCGGTTGAAGTCGGTATCGGGCCGGTTCTCGCCCCAGGTGTAGTCATCGGGGTCGTCGCGGAAGAAGCCGCGGAACTGCCGCCACTCGTCGCTGCGGCCAACCTTCTGTCCCAGAATGCGTCCCGTGACCCAGGGCAGCTCGGAATAGATGCGGTTGCGGGCGGCGCCCTTCATCGTGAACTTGCCGCCCTCCTTCACCCAGTACCAGCGGTCGGCGACGGCGTCCCACTCGGCCGAGACGTTGTAGGCCAGGTTCCAGCCGTGGAACCGCCACACCTGCAGGAAGTGCGGCTGCAGGGTGATGATCGATTCAGTGACGGCCCGCATTTCCGCCCAGTTCTTCTGGCGCTTATAGTCGTCGTGTTTCATCCACAGGATGTTGGCCGCGACGCCCCGCAGCCCCAGGAGGGCGAGGTTCATCACCGAACTGGTGGGATCGATGCGGCCGAACGTCGTCTCGCCCAAGTCGTAGCCGCCCTGAGCGACCGGCAGCTCGCGCTTCTGCGTGAGGAGGCCGCCCGTGCCCGGTTCGCTGGACGGCCGGCCCAGAACGATGATCGGCACCGAGAGGGCCAGGATGATGCCGGCGTACAAGAGCTTTCGCTGCCGGGTGGTCATACGGTTCAGTTTCATTTCGCTTCCAGCTCCCTCAGTCGCAGCGCGAAGTAGCCGATCAACAGGCACGGCAGCAGGTACGCAAACGTCGTCGCCAGGCCCGGCAACAGGGCCGTGCTCCAAGGCACGTCGAAACCATTGGCCACCCAGGGCGACATGCGGAAGGTGTTGAAGTCGGGCACGATTTTGTGGACGCCCCACAGCCCGCCGAGAATTACCCGGTCGGAGGTCTGAATGACCTCGGTGGCCGTCGATTGCTCGAAGGGCACGGTGGGCGCGGTGCCGGCCCCGATGCGATACGCCGCCTCCAGCACGCCGCCGCCCTTGACGTCGCCCTTTACGAGGTCGCTGAGGAAAGGATGGAAGCCGGTGCCCAGAATCAAGAGCGTAAACGTCAGCAGCGTCGCCACCGGGCCTTTGAGAAACGTGCTGGCCGTCACGGCGATGAGCACCACGAGCACCATCATCAGCCAGATGCCCAGCACGGCTTTGAAATAGCCGCTGGCAAACGGCCGGTCGGGCGTGCGGATGAACAAGTCGGGCCGGGCCATGCCCAGAAGCTGCCCGGGATCGAGGCACTGGGCGACGATCTTCAACTTGTCGCCGTGCACCAGGTCTTCGTACAGGTCGGCCGTGCGGGTCTGATTGAGCTGATCGTCGTGATAGACGATCGTGCGGCGGACCGGCGTGAGGTTCTCCTTGAACTCGCGGACCTGAAACGACGAGAGCGGCACGTTGAGATCCGCCAGCGCCCACTCCAGTTCGGCGGCGCGCTCGCGGAAGCCGCCGGCGAGGGCCTCCAGAGCCTGCGCGAGCGCCTGGGGATTGGAATCGTCGGCCGCGGAGGCACAGTCGGCAGCAAGCGCGGCCAGCTTGTCGGCCTCCGGCAGCCGCTGCATTCCCTCGAGGGTGTCCGCCAGTTTGTTCAATCCGGCGGCCAACGGCGCAAGACCCGCGGAATCCACGGTTCCTTCGCCGCCCAGCAGGTTCTCGGCAAGCTGCTGCAACTGGGCCGCAGCGGTCTCGAGTTCACCGGCGGCGACGGCGTCCGCCAGCTCGGGGAACTTTCCCCCGGCCGCAAGTTCTTTCGACACGGACGTCCGCGTCTGTTCGTCGATCCGGGCTTTCAGCTCGCGGCTTTGGGCGGCCAGGTCCTGCGACAGCCCGGTCAGCGACGACGGCAGTGCGGAGATCCGCTCCAGCGAAGCCTCTTCCGCGGCGGAACGAGCATCCGCGGCGGCGCGGCGGGCGGAAGCGACCAGTCCGCTGAACGCCGGTTTGTTCTCGAACGGCCGCAACAGCTCAACAAAATCCTGGAATCCCTGCGCCACGTCGTCGAACTGTTCGTCGGTCAGCGTCAGCTTCCGCCCGGAAAGGCCGTCGGCGATGCGGGCCAGTTCGTCCGCGACCGGCGTGAACGCGCCTTGGCGGATCATGGGCTCGAGGTGCGTAAAACCCTTGCCGACGGCGAGCGCCCGCGCCGTCTGCGAACGCAGGTCATTGCGGAGCGTGAACTGGCAGGTGAGGGTTTCTTCCCCGGGCTCAAGCCCCGCCTTGTCGATCTTGCCTTTGTGCGTGCGGAAGGCCTCGAAGTGCGATTCCAGCACGAGCGCGTCGCCCATCCGGTCGTGCGAGATGCCGTCGAACTCCCAGATGGCCGAGGCCCGCGTAGCGCCGTCGATGTAGCTGCGGAAATCCCAGATGTCGCCGACGTTGATGCCCCGCTCGACCGGATTGCCCTCGCGGTCGGTAAAGCTGATCGAGCCGTAGACGGGCACGCGGCTGACCAGCACCGGCTGGTTCCGCTCGCGCAAAGTCCGCACCAGCTCGCGGGCCTGCTCCTCCACCGGCGCGGGATAGCGGCCGGCCATGAGCGACGCGAGTTCGGCGTCGTTGGCCGCGACAAACCTGCGGGCCTGGCCGTCCGGTCCCTCGATCCGCACGTTGATGCGCGTGCCCAGCGTGGCGGAGATCTCGTACGTCTCTTCGCGGTCCGGATCGGCATCGGCGTCGAAGGCCAGCGTCTCCGACGGTGCGGGAAAATTCCGCAGCGTCCACACGTAGCCCACCGCGCCCATCACCGCCAACAGCAGCGTGCCGATGCCGATGAAGCCCAGCATCCGTCCCAGCACGATCTCGCTGCGGCGGGCCGGCTTGGTGACGACGGTGTGGATCGAACGGTTCTGGATATCCTGCGGCAGTCCCCAGCAGGCCAGCAGCATCACCACCGGCAGGACGAGCCAACTGATGGCCGTCAGCACGAAGGCGACGTAAACCTTCACCTGCATCTGCGGGGCCTGTTCGGTGCCGGTGAGAAACCAGCCCGCGAACATGAACAGCAGTGCAAAGACTACGAATACGAGCAGGGCCTTGCGGCGAAAAGCCTCCTTGTAGGTGAGCATCGTCAGCGCCCACACGCGTCGCCACGAGGTCGACGCCGCGTCGGCGGCGCCTTCCGACAAGCGATTGAAAAACAGCCCCGGCCCTGCGGCGCCCCCCGCGACCAGCGACGTCAAGAAGGCGACGACGAGCGCGATGCCAAACACGGCGGAAAAGATCAACAGCCAGTGCGTGATGCCCTGGAGAATGCTGAAGGCTTCAGCGTCGAACGACATGGCAGGCAGCGGGGGTCGAAGGTCGAAAGGATCGAAAGAACGAAAGGGCCGGAGCGTCCCGTCGGGACTATGTCACTGGCGGGGACGCGGCCTTGACCGGTTCGGCGCGGCGGTCTCCATTCGCTTTGTCGCCTTCACCGTCGCCGCCGGGCACGTAGCGGCGGCCGGGACGCAGCTTGCTTTCTTCCACCGTCTTGAGGAACAGCTCTTCGAGGGTGCTCGTGGGGTGCGCGACCTTTTTCATCGTCGCACCGTGGCGGGCGAGCGCCGCTTCGACATCCTTGACTGCCTCTGGACTCAGCCGCGAGGTGAGCAACTCGGTTTCGCCCTGGTCGGTCAGCAGCTCTTCGACGCGGCCCATCACCTTCAGTTCGCCGCCGTAGAGGATCGCGATGCGGTCGCAGACGTCCTGCACGTCGGCCAGCAGGTGGCTGCACATGACCACCGTTTTGCCCTGTTCGCGGAGACGCAGGATCATGTCCTTCATCTCGCGAGTGCCGATGGGGTCCAGACCGCTCGTTGGTTCGTCCAGCAGGACGAGGTCGGGATCGTTGATGAGCGCCTGGGCCAGTCCGATGCGGCGGGTCATGCCCTTCGAGTATTCTTTGAGCTGCCGGCGCCGGGCGCCGTCGAGTCCCACCTGCTTGATCAGCTCGTCCGACCGCTGCCGCCGCTGCTCTTTCGACATCTTGAACAGCCGGCCGTAGAAGTCGAGCGTCTCTTCGGCGTTGAGAAATCGGTAGAGATACGACTCCTCGGGCAGATAGCCGATGCGCTCGTTCTTGCCGACGTCGATGGCCGGCTTTCCCAGCACGCTGATCTCGCCCTCGGTGGGAAACAACAGTCCCAGAAGCAGCTTGAGCGTCGTCGTCTTGCCCGAGCCGTTGGGGCCCAGAAGGCCAAACACCTCGCCGGGCCGCACGTCGAGCGTGAGTGAATTGAGGGCCCGCACCTTCGGGCGGCCCCAGAAATCGCGGTAAACCTTCGTGAGATTGCGGGTTTGGATGACGGGTTCAGCTTGCATCGAGGCCCTTCGACTGGAGAGGCGGCTTGAAACAGCCGGAGGCGTCAGCGACCGGAAGCGCAAGACATGAAACCCGGAACGCCCGCAAACGACTTACGCAGCTACGGAGAGCGACGTTGGAAGAAAAAATTCCACAGCCGCGGCGGCGGCTCCGGGTGAATTCCAATCTAATGCGGAGGGCCGACGGGAAGCAATCGACTTGACGGAAGTTCGTAACCGTCTCGATAATGCAGTCAACTCTCCCGGGGGGTCCCGATGGGTCATGTGGCCGGTTCCGGCCTGCCGTCGGAACGGTCCGGCTCCCCGTCGATCCAGGACTCTGTTTTCACTGGGCACGAGGTCGCCTGTGGCCGACGTATCGCCCGCTGCACTCACCCTCAGCGATCGTTTCATTCACGCCGAACGAATGACGCGGGAGCTGATCGACCACCTGGAGCGCGGTTTTCTGCCGCGCACGCGGGAACTGCGAAAGCTGGTGAACCTCGCAGACCCGGACTACGAATTCGACGAAGTTGAGGATATTACCGTCCGCAACGACGCCGGAAAGCTCCTCGAAAGCGACATCTTCACCGCGAACTTGCACGAGAAGCTGGCCGCTTACCTCCAGAGCATTGACGACTCCGTAAAACACATTCTGACAGGAACTTAGGCTGGCGTCCCAGACGCCCGGAACCTTTCCTTCATGCCCCGCGTCTTCTGGACCGATCTTGTGGGGGTTGTGACTGACACCTCGCCTGTGCCTGTAAGTCGGCCGTCTCATGGATTCCACCGGCCCTAAACAGCGGACGCACGAACCGCACGAGCCGGTGGCGGCGCGATTTCCGTTTGACGCACCGCTCCCGGGTGCGGCCTCGCCGGAAACCGTCATCAAGCTGGAGCGCCGCGGCCGGAGCGGCTCCTCGTCGGGTTCGCTCGGTTCATCGGCGTCTTCACAGGCCACGGGCATCCCGCACACCGGCTCGAGTCTGTGGAGCCGGCTGTTTCCCTCCGATATCGAAGAGAGTGGAGCGCTGCCGCTCTCCCCCGAGGGGGCGCGGCTCGACCACTTTGCGATCGAGCAGCGGATCGGCACCGGCGGTATGGGGGCCGTGTTCCGCGCCATGGACGAGCGGCTGGAACGCGTCGTCGCGCTGAAGGTGCTCGCCCCCGCGCAGGCCCGGGACGAAGGGGCCGTACGGCGGTTTCACAACGAGGCCCGCGCCGCCGCCCGGCTCGATCACGACAACATCGCCCGCGTGCATTACATCGGCGAAGACCGGGGTTTGCACTTCATCGCGTTTGAATACGTCACGGGCACAAACCTGCGCGACCTGATCCGCGACCATGGCCGGCTGCAGCCCGCCGAGGCGGTCAACTACGTCCTGCAGATCGCGATGGCGCTCAACCATACCTCCGCGGCGGGGGTCGTGCATCGCGACATCAAGCCTTCGAACATCATCATCACTCCCAGCGGACGGGCGAAGCTGGTCGATCTGGGCCTCGCGCGGAAGGTGAATACCGATGCGGCCGGCGACCTCACAATGGCCGGCACCACGCTGGGCACGTTCGATTACATCTCGCCCGAGCAGGCCAAAGACCCGCGCAAAGTCGACGTCCGCAGCGACATCTATTCGCTCGGCTGCACGCTGTACCACATGCTGGCGGGTGAGCCTCCGTACCCCGAAGGCACCGTCCTGCAAAAGCTGCTCGACCATCAGGGCAAAGATCCGCCGGAGCCCGCGCTCAAGAACCCGCACGTCGGGCCGGAACTCTCCGCCGTCGTCCGCACGATGATGGCCAGCGACCCGCGGCGGCGGTTTCAAAGCGCGGAAGAACTGATCCGCAGCCTGATGCACGTGGCCGGCACGCTGGGCTTGCGCGGACTGCACCCGGAAGGCATGGTCTGGACCGTCCCGCCGCGGCACACCACGACCTTCTGGGAACGCAATCTGGGCTGGATGGCCACCGCCGCCGCACTCGTGCTGATCGCCATTCTCGTCGAACGCTGGCCCACGGCCGCGTCTCCCACCGGCGACGACCTCGTGCGTCGCAGCGCCGATGCCGACGAGCAGGAACGCGAGATGCTCCCCGGGCCGCGGCGCACCGTCGCCGGCGAACTGGCCGCAGCGGATTCGACGGGCCACGACTTCAGTGCCTCAGCGAATGACGGCGACGGAGCGGCCGACGGCGCAAGGCCGGAACTCGTCCCCGACAACACCGACCAGGAGCTGGCGGGGTCGCGCGGTCCGGAACCGTCTTCTAACGATGCCGGCGCTGGCCCGATACCGGATATGCCGCCGATCTTCGGCAACGACCAGGCGCTGCAGCCGCTGACAAGTATCCCGCGCCCCACGACCGTCCTCGACGAGCGGCCGAATGGTTCTGCAAGCGCCCGGCCCGAGCCGCCGCCCGCGCCCATTGCCGCGACGACGCCCGAGACCCGCACAGCCGCCGATTCGGCGGGCGGCACCGGCGCACCGTCGCCGCCGCCCGCGGTCCCGATGGTCAATATGGACGACCGCCCGTTCGTCGTCCTGTCGTCTGAAGGCGACGTACCGCGGCCCACCCTCGAAGCCGCCTGTGCCGACGCGCGCGACGGCAGCACCATCGAGCTGCGCTACGACGGCGCGCGGCCCGGCCGCAGCGAGCTGCCCCTGCGGATTACCAACAAGTCGCTCACCATTCGCGCAGGCACAAAGCCCGGCGGCGAACGCTACCGGCCGCTGGTCGAGTTCGCCGTCGATGCCGCAGCGGGCGACGGCTGGGGCACGCGGATGATCACGCTCGGCGAGGCCTCGCTGGAGCTGGTCAATGTCGATCTTGTCGTCCGCGTGCGCGACGGCGTGCCCCTCCGCGGCGACGAGCGCTGGACCCTCGCCTCCCTCATCGGCTCAGGCGAGTTGCGGATGCACGGCGTCACCGTCACGCTCGTCAATCCCTCCGCGCAGCCGGCGGCCCTCGTCGAAATGCGCCCCGGCACGTCCGCCGACATGCCCCGCATGAAGATGATGAACGTCGGCGGCATGGATACGGGGGCCGGCCCCAGCTTCGTCGTCGACGTCAGCCGCAGCCTGATCCGCGGGACCTGTGACGTGCTGTTCGTCGAGCACACGCTGCCGGCGCGGTTCGAGCTGCGCCAGTCGGTCGTGTCGGTCGACGGCACGCTCCTGCGGTCGCTCGGCAGCCTCGACATGCCGGAACGGGACCGCGAGCTGGAGTTGCAGCTTTCGCACGTGACGGCGCTCGTCGGTGACGGGCTGCTCCGCTTCGAGTCGGGCGATCTGCCGTACGAGCTGCTGCCGGTCGACGTCGCCTCGGCCCGGAACAACATCTTCGCCTCCGGCGTCGCGGGCGTGCCGCTGGTGGCCATGCGGGGCGACACGTCGGGTGACGCGTTTCGCGAGCTGCTCCGCTGGAGCGGTGCGCGGAATTTCTACGACGGCTTCGAAGCTTTCTGGTCGATCGAGTCGCAACTGGGCCTGCGCAGCGCGGAGGCCTCCAGCTTCGACGACTGGACGCGCTACTGGGCCCGCGGCGAGGCCACGTCGGAAGTCGACGCGGTGGGCGGCGGCATCGCCTGGCGGGAAGACTGGCGGTCCCTGGAGGCAAGCGAAGTCGAGCCCTCCGACGTGGCCCTGGACCGCCAGGTCGTCAGCAACCCGGCCATCGCCGCCGCCACCGACGAAGGCGACGTCGGCGCCGACCTCTCCCAAATCCCCCCGGCCCCACGCCTGAACCCCGCCGCCGGCGAGTGAGCCTCGGCCGCTTTGCCGCTTACCCCGAAGGGGTTCTCACAACAAAGGCGGGGGTTCGCGCAGCGTACCCCCGCACGCGAAGCTCGCCAATGCGTTGCTACCCCGAAGGGGTTGCACAGACACTGGGCCGCTGCCGCCCTTTCATTCCTGTTTCACCTCTTCCCCACCCTATTCGTCCGCCGCGCGCATGTGCTTATCCGCGAAGTCGGCGAACACCTGCCAGTCGGCCGCCGTGATGTCGTGCGGCCCGGTGCGGATCCAGTAGCCGATGCGGCTCAGCACCGGCTCATCGGGCGGCGGCGGTTCATCGGCATCGAGTCCGCCGGCCTCCAGCAGCCGATACACCGGCTCGGCCCCCTTGGCCGCCAGGAACTCGCCGCGCGGATCGGCCCACCGATCCTCGGTCGCGCTGGAGACGAACACCGGCCGCGGCGCGATGAGTGCGATCAACTGGTGCTGATCGACCGGCAGTTCGCCCTCGCGGCCGTTGTACTTCTTGAAGTTTCCGCAAAACCAGTGCGGGAACGACGTGTTGATCCGCTCGACCGTCTCACCGAAGGCCCGCCGCGACAGCGCCGCCCCGCCGCAGCCCGAGTTGTTCGAGATCACCAGCGCAAACCGCGGATCCCGCGCCCCCGCCCACAGCGCCGTCTTCCCCAGCCGCGAGTGCCCCAGCACCGCCACCCGCCGCTGATCGATGTCGTCATCGGTTTCAAAGTAATCGAGCGCGCGGCTCAGCCCCCAGGCCCACGCCGCAATGGTGCCCCATTCGTCGTCGGCCGGTTTCGTCTGCCCCTCTCCATAGAACAGGGGATGCACGCCGTTCTCGAACCCGTCGTGAAAGTCGGGGTCGATATCCCCCGAATACGCCGTCGCGACCCCATACCCGCGCTGCAGCATCGCCTCAATCGGCCACCGCGACGACGCCGTCCCCCGCGCGGCCTCGGTCGCCCGGTTCTTCTCGACTCCGGGCGCGCGGTCGCGAATCCACTTCGTCGACAGCAGGATCGCCGGATCTGCGTGGACGCTGTGATTGCCGTTGAAGTTCAACCCCAGAAACACCGGCACCGGCCGCGGCGCGTCCTTGGGCAGATAGATGAGCAGATCCATCGCCGGCCCGCTCTCCTCAGCGGAGAACAGCACCCGCACCTGCTTGCGCACGGCCTTCCCATCGAGGGCCTTGGCCGACGACTCCAGCCGCATAAACCGCATGCCTTCGAGCGGCTCAGGCGCCCTGCCATACACATGCTCTTCGAACAGCCCCAGCACCTCCGGCCGCCGCTTCGCGAACCATTCGCGTGCGGTCGTCACCTTCTCCCGGCTGCGAGTGACGAGCGGATCGGGCAGCGTGTAGTCGGGCACCTTGCTCTCATCGTAATTCGCCTGCGGCTGACCCACGGCGACAGCCGGCACGACCATTCCCAGGACACCGATGAAGAGCAAACGGCACACGAGTCGCATGAGCGTCTCCATGAGGCAAGGTGGCACGGGTGACAAGTCAGTGCGCGAACAACGCCGCCATCCTACTCGGCAGTCGCGTCGCGCCCAATCGAATGGCCCGTGGCGAATCCGCGCCGTGGGTCGCGCTGAACCGCGATTGAGAGAACGACAGAAGTCCCCAGCGTGTCCTGCATGTTGAGGTTCCTCCCCCCCCCGCCCGCGTTGTCGGTTCTTTGGTTGGGGCAATCGCGAGGAGACCGTTCCAAGTCTCGCCCTCCAACCGATGCCGTTGGGCCGAACGACCGAGCGCAGCGGATCCCGCCGCCGAGTGTGCCGGGCGTCGATCGGCTGTCTCCTCTCCCGCCTGGCGGACCGAAGTTATGCGGCGGCCGGGCCACCCTCTGCCACGCTTCCGCACACAGGGCAGCGCTGGGGCGTTGCCCGCACATCATCACCGCACGCCCTGCAAGCGATCGGCCCCGGCTCATGGGCCGATCGACGCCGTCGCCATCGCATGATCCAAGTGGCCGGCAGGACCGCGGCGAGCACCGACGGCAACCATCCGGGCACCACGACGAAGTGATCGTGGTAGACCATCGGCAATTCGGTGCGAGCCGAGCCGCCTCCGAAGTAACCGAACCCGAAACTGCTCGTGCCGGAATAATCCGTCATATGCGGGTAGCCGTAATTGTCATGCACGATCCATGTGGGGTGACTGAGAGGGGGATTATCGTTCCGAAATGCCGCATCGGCCGGATCGGACAGGTCCAGGTGTGATTCCCGCCGCAGGAGGAAGAAGACGATGCCCCCCGAGTCCGAATCGAACCCGATGGCTCGGAATCGCCCTTCGCCATCGTCCCACCGATTGACGTACCAGCCGACCTGATCACCGCGGTAATGGCTGCGAACCCAAAGCACCACCGACCCCGCGCATAGCATCAGCGACAGGGCAGAAGCGAGGGTGAATAAGA